>CAZHDP010000219.1:0-6115 GCA_964531605.1 uncultured Burkholderiaceae bacterium
TTGCGGCGCAGCAGTTGGTTGGTCAACAGGTAGTCTTCCATCACCACGTCCCGCGACACGCCCAGCGCCATCAAGAGCATGGACGCTGCAAAGCCTGTGCGGTCCTTGCCCGCCGTGCAGTGGAACACCAAAGGCTCGTCAGAAGCCAGCACGTGTGACATCAGTTGGGCAAACCGGGGGGTGTTTTTCAACACAAAGTCCCGGTAGGTTTGTTGCATGTAAGCCACCATCTGTGCTGCGGTCAGCACTTCACCGGTGGCCAAATGTTCGCTCATGCGTTGCACCACTGACGGCTCAATCGACAAGGCATGCACCGTGGCTTGTGGGAGCACACAAGGGGCAGACAGGCGTTCTTCGCTGCCGCGAAAGTCCAACACGCGGCTCACGCCCAGCGCTTGCAACATGCTGATGTCCTCGGCCGTCAACTCGCCCAAATGGGCCGAGCGAAACAGCTTGCGCCACCGCAACGGGCGGCCATCCAGCCCCGCATAGCCTCCCAGGTCACGGAAATTGCTCGCGCCCTGCAAAGGCAGCGCACGGCTCGGTGTTGAATTCGCAGCGTCGGTCAAAAAAAGCTCCTAGATGCCCCCATCGGGTGGCGCTCAATGTACGTGTGCAAGATGACTGGCCAGTGTCACCATGCCGATCCCCACCGCCAACCACAGCACCTGGGCAGCGGTTGCCCGGGCACTCAGGCGACGTTGCAATTGGGGAATCAGGTCAGCCAATGCCACGTAGATGAAGCTGCTGGACGCTGCCACCAAAAAGTAGGGCAAAAAGTCATGCAACTGCGCCACCAAAAAGTACCCCACCAAGCCCCCCACCGCCGTCACCGCGCCCGCCAGAGACACCTTGATCAGCGCCGCTCGCGAATTGGCAGAACTTTGGCGCAAGACGATCAAATCCCCCATGTGGTGCGGCACCTCATGGGCCAGCACGGCCAAAGCGGCGACCACCCCCAATTGAAAGTCAGCGATGAACGCCGATGCAATCATGATGCCATCACCGAAGCAATGCACGCTGTCACCTGTGAGCACCGCCCAGCCGCCCACCTTGGTGCCGTGATCGTGCCCATGGTGATGGTCATGGAGATGGTGCGCGCCATGGTGCTGTCCGTGATCGTGTTTGTGGTCATGTCCGTGGTCATGCGTACCCTCGCCTTGCGACGGAACATGGTGCTCGTGCCCGTGGTGCCACAGCTCGGCCTTGTCCAGCAAAAAGAAAAACACCAAGCCCACCAGCAAGGTGGCGAACAACGCTTTGGCACTGATGGCACTCTCGAAGGCCTCTGGCAGCAGGTGCATGAAAGCGGTGGCGAGCAACGCGCCAGCCGCCAAACTGAGCAGGTGCTGGGTGAAACGGGCCATCAGGGCCATGCCCAACAAGGCAGCCAACCACACACTGCCGATGCCTGTGGCCAACGTGGCCAAAAAAATTGCTACCAAAGTCATAGCTAACAATGCACACCGGTATTGCCGGAGAGCATAAATTGAACCTCAAAAAAGCAAAAAGGCCGCCCCAGGACCATCCCCTGAGCGGCCTCTGTCTGCACAGCAGCAGAGAACAGAACTGTATCAGGACAGCCCGTTCGCCTTGAACCAAGCCAAGGCGTTTTTCCAGCCATCCTCCGCAGGCCCCTTGCGGTAGCTGGGGCGGTAATCGGCATGGAACGCGTGGGGCGCATCGGGGTACACCACGAACTCTGATTTTTTCGCTGCAGCGCCGCCAACGGCCAAAGCCTCTTTCATTTGGTTGACGGTGGTCAACGGAATGCCGCCGTCTTGCCCACCATACAAACCGAGCACCGGGCCATGCAAGCCAGCCGCGATGTCCACAGGGTGCTTGGGTGTGAGCGCCGTGGATTGCCCCACCAATCGACCGTACCAAGCCACCCCAGCCTTGACGGCGGGGTTGTGCGCCGCGTACAGCCAAGTGATGCGACCGCCCCAGCAAAAGCCGGTGATGCCCACCTTTTTGGCGTTGCCACCGTTGGCAGCGGCCCATTTCACGACACCGTCCAAATCGGCCATGACCTGGGCGTCAGGTACCTTGGAGACAATCTCGGCCATCAGTTTGGCGATCTCGCCGTACTTTGTGGGATCGCCTTGACGGGCAAACAACTCGGGCGCGACAGCCATGTAGCCCGCCTTGGCAAAACGACGGGCCGTGTCTGCGATGTACTCGTGCACACCAAAAATCTCTTGGGTCACCAAGATCACGGGCAGGTTGGTCTTGCCCTCTGGCATCGCATAAAACACCGGCACCTTGAAGCCATTGACTTCGACCGTGGTCTCGCCAGTCTTCAGGCCGTCAGACGAAGTCTTGACCGCGGTTTGCGCCATCACGGGCAAGGCAGAGGCAGCGTACCCCACACCCAGCGCCGCCTTCAAAGCGGTGCGGCGGCTGGGCACATCATGCCCGGGCAACAACGCGTCGAATTCGGTTTTGAGGTCAGTGGTCAGCATGGCATGTCTCCGGGGGTGGGGTTGAAGTGAGGTGACGAGGCACAGTGTAAAGACAAACAGACTGGTCAACGCAAGGTAAGTTCCCTTGAATTCCCGCGAAATGTGCCCCATCATCTGACACCATGCACCACATTTTCATGACAGCAGGTCACCGACCTCATCTCTGCACAGCTTGGGCCGGTTGGGCCGCCGCTTGCGCTTTGGCATTGACCCTGTTCACCACACTTTCCGGTTGCGCGGCACGCAGTGCAGCCTTGCCGCTTGCCCCTGCAGAAGCCCTGTCGCCAGATGCGGGGGCGGCATCGAGAGCGGCCGCATTGGCGGTGGCCTTGCCCATGCCTGACAGCCAGAGCTACGACACGCGGTACGTGTCCTGGAAAGACCCTACCCGAGATCGCTTGGTGGCCGCCAAACTTTACCTGCCGCTGGGCGCGACGCCCGCGCCATTGGTGGTGTTCTCCCACGGTTTGGGGGGGTCTCGCGAGGGCTACTCCTACATGGGCAAATACTGGGCGTCGCAGGGCTATGCCAGCCTGCACCTGCAGCATGTGGGGAGCGACCGGAGCATCTGGGGTGGCAACCCCTTGGGTTTGGTGGGGCGCTTGCAAACCGCGGCCAAAGAGAGCGAGGCCATAGACCGCGTGATCGACTTGCGCTTCGCTTTGGACCAGCTCTTGGCCAGTGACATGGCGCCCCGCATTGATGCCCGCCACATCGTTGCGGCAGGCCATTCCTACGGTGCCAACACCACCTTGCTGGCGGCTGGCGCACAGGTCAAACGCACGGTGGATGGGCAACTGCAAACACTGAACTACCGCGACCCTCGCATCCAGGCCGCCGTGATCATCAGTGCCCCTCCGTTTTACGGCGAGCGTGACATGCACGGCATCTTGGCCGCGGTGCACATTCCGACGCTGCACATCACGTCCACCGGTGACGAAATCAACGTGCCCGGCTACCACTCTTTGCCTGAAGACCGGGTGGCGGTGTTTGAAGCCACCGGTGGCACGTCGAAGACACTGGCCGTCTTCAAGGATGGCTCACACAGCATGTTCACCGACCGCCTGAACACCGGTGGTGCTGAGTTGAACCCCAAAGTCAAAGTCGCGACCCGCGAATTGGCCATGGCTTTTTTCCAGCGTGTGTTTGACAAACAAGACCAAGCCATGACGCGTTGGGCCCAGACCTACGAACCGCTGATGGCCAGATTTGACCGCCGCGACTGAACGCAGCACCCCTCGACAGACAGGACAGCCCTTGAACATCGCCCTCTGGCTGCAGCGCACCGCCCTCTTGCAGCCTCATCACCTCGCCATTGCCCATGGCACGCAGCCCTGGGCCACCTACACTGAATTCGCAGAACGCGCCGCCCGCACCGCGCACTGGCTGGACCAACAAGGCGTACAAGCGGGCGACCGGGTGGCCCTGTTCATGGCCAACCGCCCCGACTACCTGGAACTGATGTGGGGCGTGTGGTGGCGTGGTGCAGTGGCCGTGCCCATCAACGCCAAACTGCACCCAAGAGAAGCGGCGTGGATCATGCAGCACAGTGGCACACGGTTGGCCTTCTGCGACAGCGAGAAGGCGAGCGACGTTGTCCGTGGCCTGGAGGAGCTGGCCCATGTGGCGGCGGTGCACAGTGACATGGGCTTTGTGCAAGACCACTCATGGCCCACGGCCACCGTCACCCCCCGTGCAGAACACGACGCGGCCTGGCTGTTTTACACCAGCGGTACCACCGGGCGACCCAAGGGGGTGACACTGGCCGCGCGCCAACTGCGGTGGGGCACCATGGGCTACCTGGCGGCCATCCAAAGCGTGGGCCCTGACGATGTCATGCTGCACCCTGCGCCCATGTCCCACGGGGGTGGTTTGTACCACCTGCCCTACGTGCTCAACGGCGGTGTGAACGTGGTGCCTGCGTCGGGCGGGTTCGATGCCGTGGAATGCCTCGCGCTGGCGGCCCACTGGCAACGCGCCTCGTTCTTTGCCGCCCCCACCATGGTGCGCCGCCTGGTCGACACCGCCAAACTGGCAGGGCCGCCCACGGGGCTGTCGACCCTCATTTACGGTGGTGGCCCGATGTACCTGGCCGACCTCGAAGATGCCCTGCACACGCTGGGCGGCTGCTTGGCCCAAATCTACGGCCAAGGGGAATGCCCCATGACCATCACCGTGCTGCCCAAACACGTGATCAACCAGCCCGAGCAACCCCGCTACCGCGAGCGTTTGGCCTCGGTGGGCTTTGCGCAAGCCATGGTGGAAGTCTCGGTGCGCGATGCCCAAGGCCAGCCCTTGCCAGTGGGCACCAGTGGCGAAGTCTGCGTCAAAGGCGATGTGGTGATGGAAGGGTACTGGCAAGACCCCGACGCCACGGCCAAAACCATTCGCGATGGTTGGCTGTACACCGGTGACATTGGACGCTTGGATGACGATGGCTTTTTAACCCTGCTCGATCGCAGCAAAGACCTGATCATCAGCGGCGGCACCAACATCTACCCGCGTGAAGTCGAAGAGGCACTGCTCACCCACCCCGCTGTGGCAGAGGTGGCGGTCATCGGCCGCCCTGACCCCGAGTGGGGCGAAGTGGTGATCGCCTATGTGGTGAGCTCGTCACCGGTGGACCCCGTCGCGCTGGACGCGCACTGCATCGCCCACATCGCCCGGTTTAAACGGCCCAAGCAGTACCGCTTTGTGGCGGAATTGCCCAAGAACAACTATGGCAAGGTGTTGAAGACGCAGTTGAGGGAACAGGACACCGTCCGAGACAACACCGCCAATTGAGCCAACATCTTGGCAGGTGATGTCGGCGCATGTGAATTTCAAATAATTATCACTATTGCAATTTTTATTATCATTTGAATTTAAAATTTCTCCATCCGCACACCGCCAGGTCATCCGATGGAGAAACACATGTCAGCTTCTGAGCAGCGCACCCCGAACCCCGCCTTTGCACCGATCCAACGCCTGCGCACTGGTGTGGCAGGGTTGGCGATGGTCATCACCTTGGGCCTGAGCGTATCCAGCTGGGCGAAAACCAGTACCGAAAACGACTGGATCGTGAAAACTGAAACCGGTTTAGTCAGCGGCGTGGTGCGCCATGGGGTGATCGAGTACCGCGGCATTCCCTATGCGGCGTCCCCGGGTGGTGAACACCGTTGGACCCTACCTCGCCCTGCGTCAGCGTGGACGGGCGTGCGAGATGGCACCCACTTTGGCGGGGCTTGCCCTCAGGTTGCGCGCTTCAACCTGACTGAAGCGAGCGACAACGAAGATTGCCTCACCGTGAATGTCAGTGTGCCCCAAGGTACCAAACCCGGAAGCCAATTGCCCGTGCTGGTGTGGATTCACGGGGGCGCGTTTGTGGGCGGGTCCAGCAGCCTTTACCGGCTGGATTGGATGGCCAAGACAGGGGTAGTGACGGTCACGGTCAACTACCGGTTGGGGGTATTTGGTTTCATGGCCCACCCCGCCTTCGACCCCGTCCACAACGGCAACCTGGGCCTGGAGGACCAACGTTTCGCCTTTGCCTGGGTTCAGCGCAACATTGCGGCCTTCGGGGGCAACCCCAACAAAGTGACGATAGGCGGTGAATCCGCAGGTGCAGGCTCGACCTGCATGCACCTTGCCGCGCCAGAAAAAGTCAAAGG
>CAZHDP010000220.1:0-6112 GCA_964531605.1 uncultured Burkholderiaceae bacterium
CAGCCATCGGTGCATTGATCGCTTTGGAAATGGCAACGGTCTTGATGGGTGGGTTCCGATTGAGCGAAGAGCCTAAATTGGGCCAAGCGTTGGTGCAGTCTGGGGTGCAGGCTTCAAACACCAAAGACTTGGGTAAATTGCTTTACTCCGCGTACCTTTACCCCATGCAGGTGGCTGCCATCATTTTGTTGGTTGCTGTCATTGCAGCGATTGCGTTGACCTTGCGCGAGCGCAAAGACACAAAACATGTTGCGGCGTTTGACCAAGTTCGCGTCAAGGCACGTGACCGCATGGAAGTCATCAAAATGGCCGCGACCGTGAAAGCCCCAGAGCCGGTCGCGGTTGATGTGCCTGCCGAAGCGCCAACCAGTCTGGAGAAAAAAGCATGACGCCCACACTTGGACACTTTCTTTCCTTGGGCGCCATTTTGTTCGCGCTGTCTGTGATTGGTATTTTCTTGAACAGAAAGAACCTGATTGTGCTGCTGATGGCCATCGAATTGATGTTGTTGGCCGTGAACATGAACTTTGTTGCGTTTTCTCATTTCCTGGGCGATTTGAACGGACAAATTTTTGTGTTCTTCATCTTGACGGTTGCTGCTGCTGAGTCAGCCATCGGTTTGGCGATTTTGGTCTTGTTGTTCCGCAACAAATCCAACATCAATGTGGAAGAACTTAACTCGCTCAAAGGCTAAGAGTACACAACCATGAGCGCTACTCTCTCTGCTTCTACACTGCTTGCTGTGCCTCTGGCCCCGTTGGTCGGGGCCATGTTGGCAGGTATTTTTGGTACGGCTTTGGGTGGGAATTGGCTTGGACGCCGACTCAGCCACAGCCTCACCATTTTGGGCGTGTTCATCGCCTTTGTAATTTCTGCCATGACGCTCAAGAGCGTCGCCATGGACGGTGCACGTTTCAGCGAAACCTTGTACACCTGGATGGTGGTGGGCGACCTGAAGATGGAGGTTGGCTTTCTGGTCGATGGCCTGACCGCCATGATGATGTGTGTGGTGACCTTCGTGTCGCTGATGGTGCACATCTACACCATGGGCTACATGGAGGAAGACGCAGGCTACAACCGCTTCTTTGCCTACATTTCGTTGTTCACATTTTCCATGTTGATGCTGGTGATGAGCAACAACTTGCTGCAGTTGTTCTTTGGCTGGGAGGCGGTGGGCTTGGTATCCTACTTGCTGATTGGTTTTTGGTTCAACAAACCAACGGCCATATTTGCAAACATGAAAGCCTTTTTGGTCAATCGTGTGGGTGATTTTGGCTTCATCTTGGGCATCGGTTTGATTGCGGCATATGCCGGCACGCTGAACTATGGTGAGGTGTTTGCCAAAGCTGACGAGCTGGGCAAGATCGGTTTTCCTGGCACTGGCTGGATGCTGATCACCGTGATCTGCATTTGTTTGTTCATTGGTGCGATGGGCAAAAGTGCGCAATTCCCCCTGCATGTTTGGTTGCCGGACTCTATGGAAGGCCCTACGCCTATTTCAGCGTTGATTCACGCTGCGACGATGGTGACCGCAGGCATTTTCATGGTGTCTCGCATGTCACCGTTGTTTGAGCTGAGTGAAACGGCGCTGAACTTCATCATGGTCATTGGTGCGATCACCGCATTGTTCATGGGATTTTTGGGCATCATCCAAAACGACATCAAGCGCGTGGTCGCCTACTCGACGCTGTCCCAGCTGGGTTACATGACCGTGGCCTTGGGTGCCTCTGCGTACTCTGTGGCAGTGTTCCACCTGATGACCCATGCTTTCTTCAAGGCCTTGCTGTTCTTGGCCGCGGGTTCGGTGATCATGGGCGTACACCACAATCAAGACATCCGTTGGATGGGCGGCTTGCGCAAGTACATGCCTATCACCTGGATCACGTCATTGCTCGGTTCTTTGGCGTTGATCGGTACACCATTGTTTGCGGGTTTTTACTCCAAAGACAGCATCATTGAGGCCGTGATAGAAAGCCATTTGCCCGGTGCAGGTTTTGCCAAGTTTGCGGTGTTGGCGGGCGTCTTCGTGACCGCGTTCTACTCGTTCCGCATGTATTTCTTGGTCTTCCATGGCCAAGAGCGTTTCGATCAAAACCCTGACGCGCACCACGGACACGATGACCACCACGGTGACGATCACCATGGTGCCCACGTTCCTCATGAGTCTCCTTGGGTTGTGACCCTGCCTCTTGTGCTGTTGGCCATACCTTCGGTGGTTATCGGTTACCTGACCATCGAACCGATGCTGTTTGGTGAGTTTTTCAACGATGCCATATTCGTGAGCGAGCATCACCATGTGATGCACGAACTTGCAGCCGCTTTCCATGGCCCACTCGCCATGGCAACGCATGCGTTCTCAACGTTGCCATTCTGGTTGGCGTTGGCGGGTGTCGCGGTGTCCTACTACATGTACATGGTCAATCCGGCGGTACCTGCTGCCATCAAGCGTGCCTGCATGCCGATCTACACCTTGTTGGAAAACAAGTACTACATGGATTGGATCAATGAGAACATCCTGGCCAAGGCTGCGAGAGGTTTGGGCTTGGGCTTGTGGAAGGCAGGCGATCAGACGCTGATTGATGGCCTTGTTGTCAATGGGTCTTGGAAGCTGGTGGGTTGGGTGTCCAGCGTGGTGCGTTGGGTGCAGTCTGGCTACATCTACCACTACGCTTTCGCCATGATCGTCGGTGTATTGGTCATGATGACCTGGTTTGTCTGGCCGGCCAAGTAATAGGAACACAAAATGGGTTTGTTGAGTCTCGCCATTTGGACACCAATATTTTTCGGTGTCGTGCTGTTGGCGCTCGGTCGCGATGAGCATGCAAAATCAGTGCGATGGCTCGCGCTGATGGGGTCGGTGGTCAGCTTGCTGGTCACACTGCCTCTGTACCAGGGTTTCAAGCTGGGCACATCTGCGATGCAGTTTGTCGAAAAAGCGCCGTGGATTGAGCGTTTCAATGTCAACTACCACCTGGGTGTGGACGGTATCTCCCTTTGGTTTGTGCTGTTGACCGCGTTCATCACCATCATTGTGGTCATTTCTGCCTGGGAATCTATCACCGAGCGCGTGAACCAGTACATGGGCGCATTCTTGATCCTCAGTGGCTTGATGATCGGTGTGTTTACTGCCATTGATGGCATGCTGTTTTATGTGTTTTTTGAAGCAACCTTGATTCCGATGTACTTGATCATCGGCATTTGGGGTGGGCCTAACAAGATCTACGCGGCTTTCAAGTTTTTCCTTTACACCTTGCTCGGCTCTTTGTTGATGCTCATCGCATTGATTTTCTTGTACACCAAGTCGGGCGGCAGTTTTGACATCGCGGCTTGGCACAAGTTGCCGCTGAGCCAGTCTGAGCAAACCCTGTTGTTCTTCGCCTTTTTCTCCGCCTTTGCCGTGAAAGTGCCCATGTGGCCCGTCCACACTTGGTTGCCTGACGTTCACGTTGAAGCCCCTACTGGCGGTTCTGCCGTGCTGGCGGCCATCATGTTGAAACTGGGCGCCTATGGCTTCCTGCGTTTCTCCATGCCTATTGCACCCGACGCGGCCCGTGAATGGGCTTGGTTGATGATCGCGCTGTCTTTGATCGCTGTGATTTATGTGGGTCTGGTGGCCATGGTGCAACAAGACATGAAGAAGCTCGTTGCTTATTCTTCTGTCGCGCACATGGGATTCGTTACCCTGGGTTTTTTCATCTTCAACGACCTCGGTGTTTCGGGTGGTTTGGTTCAGATGATTGCGCACGGTTTTGTGTCCGGGGCCATGTTCTTGTCCATCGGTGTGTTGTATGACCGCATGCATTCGCGCCAAATCGCAGACTACGGCGGTGTGATCAACACCATGCCCAAGTTTGCTGCTTTCGCTTTGTTGTTCTCGATGGCCAACTGTGGCTTGCCAGCGACTGCAGGGTTTGTGGGCGAGTGGATGGTGATTTTGGGTGCAGTGAAAGCCAATTTTTGGCTGGGCTTCGCGGCTGCGAGCGCCCTGATTTTTGGTGCGGCTTACACCCTGTGGATGTTCAAACGCGTCTACCTGGGTCCAGTAGGCAACGACCATGTCAAAGAACTGACCGATATCAACGCCCGTGAGTTCGTGATGTTGAGTTTGCTTGCTGCAGCGGTTCTGTACATGGGTGTGTATCCCAAAGAGTTCACTGATGTCATGAACACGTCTGTTGCAGACTTGTTGACGCACGTGGCCAAATCCAAGCTCAACTGAGCACGCATTGAGAGATTAGACAGATGATCGACAAAATCAGTTGGATTGCGATTTACCCAGAGATCATTCTCGCGGTGATGACCTGTGTCATCACCATGGTTGATTTGGGCGTGAAAAGTGCTCGCCGAACCACTACCTATGTGCTCAGCTTGTTGACGCTGGGCGTGTTGGCGGTGCTGTTGGCCCTGTATGCCTCTGGCGAGGCCACGCTGTATGGCTTTGGCAACCAAGTGGTCAGTGACCCGATGGGTAATTGGCTCAAATGTTTTGCGACTGTGGCGGTGATGGTCACCCTGGTGTACGGTCGGCCCTATGCGGCAGACCGTGACATGCTGCGCGGCGGGGAGATGTTCTCACTGAACCTGTTTGCGCTGTTGGGCATGTACGTGATGATTTCAGGCAACAATTTCCTGATCATCTACTTGGGTTTGGAGTTGCTCACGCTGTCTGGATACGCGCTCGTGGCGCTTCGGCGCGACCATGCGGTGGCCACAGAGGCTGCCATGAAGTATTTTGTGCTCGGCGCATTGGCGTCAGGTTTCTTGCTTTATGGCTTGTCAATGGTGTACGGGGCAACAGGCGCGCTTGACATCGGTTTGGTCTTCAAGGCCGTTGCTTCGGGCCAGATCAATCACCAGGTCTTGGTATTCGGCTTGGTGTTCATCGTGGCTGGGTTGGCGTTCAAATTGGGTGTGGTTCCCTTCCACATGTGGGTTCCTGACGTCTACCAAGGCGCGCCGACGGCGGTCACCTTGATGATCGGTGGTGCCCCCAAGTTCGCGGCTTTTGCCATCTTCATTCGCTTGTTGGTTGAGGGTTTGCTGCCGCTGGCCATTGACTGGCAAAAGATGCTGGTGGTGTTGTGCGTAGGCTCGTTGCTCCTCGGTAATTTGGCAGCCATCGCACAGACGAATTTGAAACGGATGTTGGCTTACTCCACCATCTCTCAAATGGGTTTTGTGCTGTTAGGTCTGTTGTCTGGTGTGATCAATGGCAACACGCTGTCTGCGGCGAATGCCTACAGCTCTGCCATGTTTTATGTGGTGACCTACGTGTTGACCACGTTGGCCAGTTTCGGGGTGATCTTGTTGCTGGCGCGCGATGGCTTTGAAAGCGAAGAGATCAGCGATCTGGCCGGTCTGAACCAAAGAAGTCCCCTGTATGCCGGCGTGATGGCCTTGTGTTTGTTCTCCATGGCGGGTATCCCTCCGATGGTCGGTTTTTACGCCAAGTTGTCGGTCTTGCAAGCTTTGATCACCTCTGGGCAATCGTCTTATCTGGTGCTGGCCATTTTTGCGGTGATGATGTCCTTGATTGGTGCGTTCTACTACCTTCGCGTGGTCAAGGTGATGTACTTTGACAAACCCATCACGGTCACAACCGTGTCAGCCCCCGCCGAAGTTCGCATCCTACTGTGCATGAATGCCGCGCTGATCTTGATCCTTGGTGTGTTGCCAGGTGGATTGATGGCCCTGTGTGCTCGTGCCATCGTTCAGACGCTGGGCAGCTGAAGTCCTTGGCAACGTCAACTTCAATCTGGTTGGTGTTGTTGGCGGCTTTGGTCGCTGCCAACTTGCCGTTTGTCAGCCAACGCTTGATGGCAGTCATCCCCCTGTCTGGTGCCAAAGGCTTGGGCACCAGGTTGTTGGAGTTGCTGGTGTTTTACGGTTTGGTGTGGGCTCTGAGCGCTTTCCTGGAAAACCGGGGAGGGCAAATAGCCCCGCAAGGCTGGGAGTTTTACGCCATCACCTTGGCCGTTTTTGCGACATTGGCGTTTCCTGGTTTCGTCTACCGCTACCTGCTGAAGCGCCACAGCACCGACTGACCTCATGGTGGACAAACACCTGACGGAAACGTTTGTGTCTCGGGAGGACATCCTCCATGGGCGTTTTC
>CAZHDP010000221.1:0-6081 GCA_964531605.1 uncultured Burkholderiaceae bacterium
CGGGTCACCGCTTGTGTCACCTCTTGTGTCATCGCTTAGTTCTCCGCTCAGAACACCGATTTGGCGCTTGTTTTTCGCCACCCTGCCTCCAGTTGTTTCACATGACTGACACGCTGCACATTGTTTGCCCGCATTGCCACACCACCAACCGCGTTCGCACGGACCAGATGAGCAGCGCGCCCGACTGCGGCAGCTGCAAAAAGCCTTTGTTCATGGCCCATTCCACGCCTTTGGACGAGGCGGCGTTTGACAAGCACATCGCCCGCAACCAGATTCCCGTGTTGGTGGACTTTTGGGCCCCATGGTGTGGTCCTTGCCAAAGCATGGCACCGGCCTACGAACAGGCAGCCAAAGTCCTGGAGCCCCAGGTGCGTGTGGCGAAGGTCGATACCGAGGCCGTGCCCCGATTGGGGTCACGCTACAACATCCGCAGCATCCCCACCTTGGCATTGTTTGTCGGTGGACGCGAGGTAGCGCGCCAACCTGGCGCCATGGGAGCGCAAGACATTGTGCGATGGGTACAGGCTCACTTGCCGCGATGAACGACACCACCTCTTACTACCGCCGCCCGCTGCCTGACAAGCTGTTTGCCTTTGCCAGCCCACAGGGGCGCACCATGCTGGCCGAATCCATCGCGGCGGGTGATGCAGGCGCTTTTTTTCCGTTGGTTGCCAATTTGCACACCCAGACCGAGCCGGCCTGGTGTGGGTTTGGCACCTTGGTCACGGTGCTGAATGCCCTTGAGATAGACCCAGGCCGGGTCTGGAAAGGCCCATGGCGCTTTTTCGGGGAAGAACTGCTGATTTGCTGCAAAGCCCTGGAAGTGGCCGCCGCAGAAGGCTTGACGCTCGCTGAAGTCGGCTGCCTCGCCGAGTGCAACGGGGGTGCGGTCACTTTGCAACATGCCGTTGACCCTGGTCTGGCAGCGTTTCGGCAAGCACTGGTGAACGCCGTGCGCGCCCCAGCGGGCCCTTTCGTCGTGGCCAACTACGATCGGCAGGTGCTGAAACAAACGGGGACGGGGCATTTTTCACCGTTGGCTGCTTGGCATGCGCCAACCGACCACGTGCTGGTGCTGGATGTGGCGCAATTCAAATACCCGCCACACTGGGTACCCGTTGAACAGTTGTGGCAAGCGATGTGTTCGCAGGACACCGACACGCAGGCCCCGCGCGGCTACCTGGTGATAGACAAAGCGCCGCCCTTGCCCACCGACGACGCCGACAGTGACCCAACCAGCGAGCCCCCTGGACTGCACCAACTGATGCATCGGCTGCATGGCATGGGCGCCAAAATTTGCCCTCCCGGCAGCTGCGACGATGGCGAGCGCACCTGCAAAGGCGATGGCATCTTGGTGCGTTGAAGGTGCCCAGAGGGCGCCACGTGGGTTAACCTCAGCACTTGCCCGCAAGGGAATCACTCTGAGGAACCCCCATGAAGAAGCTCAACGTCACCTTGAAACTGGAAATGTCCGTACCCGACAACTGGGAACTGGCCACCACCTCTGAGGGTGGGCATGTGATCAAACTGCCTGACGGCCAATTCCTCGACCTGGCGATCGAGCCCTTGTTCGCGGCCAACCCCGAAGAGACATGGTCAACCACCGATGACGATGACGTGTTGAACGACATCCTGGACATGGTGGAAAGCGAAGACGTCAGCTACGAATTCGTGACCCATTGAGCACAGTGGACCGTCGCAACCTGCTGGTATCAGGCTTGGGCTTGGGCTTGGGCTGGCTGACCCAGCCTTTGGCAGCGAAAGAAGCACCGCACACAGGACCATGGCCCATGGCATCGGCCGTGCCCGGCGGTCTGGTGCGCTTGGCGCTGGGATCGGCGTTGCAACGCCCCTTGGTTCACCTGAAGCAGAGCACGGCAACGGCAACTGCAACTGCCGCCCCCATCCCAGTGTTGGTGGTGGGTGAAGCGACAGGGTGGTCGGCGCTGGTGGGCATTCCTCTTTCAACGCCACCCGGCGCTGCTGCCGTGAGGGTGAGCACCACCGATGGGTCGCCTGACGGTTCGCCCGGTGGTTCTTCTGGCGGGTCACAGCGGGACATCAGCTACACCGTGCATGACAAGCGCTATGCCCAACAGCAGCTCAAGGTGTCCCCTGGCAAGGTGGATTTATCGACCCAGGACACCTCACGCTACGAGCGAGAAGCCCAACATTTGGCCCGCGTGATGGCCACACACTCGGAGCCGTCGGCAACCTTGATGGCCACGGCCAACTCAGCCCAGGGCCTGCGGATGGTGGCCCCCGTGCCCGGCAGGCGGTCGAGTTCGTTTGGCCTGCGGCGGGTGTTCAACGGTCAGGCGCGCAACCCCCACAGTGGCATGGACATTGCCGCCACAACGGGTACGCCCGTGCGTGCCCCGATGGGCGGCACGGTGATTGACACGGGTGATTATTTTTTCAACGGCAACACCGTCTGGTTAGACCATGGCGGCGGCCTGATGAGCATGGTTTGCCACCTGAGCGCGATGGACGTTGCCGTGGGCGACCGCGTCAACACCGGAGACCGCGTTGGCGCGGTCGGGGCCACAGGCCGTGTGACGGGCCCTCACCTGCATTGGGGCGTCCTGCTGAACCGAGCGTTTGTCGATCCCGCTTTGTTCATGGACGCTTGAATTACCGATCCCTCGCCCCAAGCTCTGTACGCTGTGCTCTTTGCAGAGCCTGAAAACACGTTTCCCCATCTCTCTACAAGAAAGTCTCCATGTCGGAAGTCCTGAACAAACTGCAATGGCGTTACGCCACCAAAAAAATGAATCCCGCCCAAGTGGTGCCGCAGGAGAAAGTGGACCGCATCGTTGAAGCCGCTCGACTGGCGCCCACGTCCAGCGGTTTGCAGCCGTTCGAAGTGATCGTGGTGACCAACCAAGGCGTCAAAGAACAGCTCAAAGTCGCAGCACGCGGACAAGGCCAAGTCGCCGATGGTTCGCACCTGCTGGTGTTTGCCGCATGGGACAACTACACCGCTGAGCGCATCAACATGATGTTTGACCTGCACAACGAGCAGCGCGGCGGCACCAACGAAGGTTGGGAAAACTACCGAAAGATGCTGCTTGGCGCTTACCCTGTGCGTGCCGCAGAAGTGAACTTTGAACACGCAGCGCGCCAAGCCTACATCGGCCTGGGCGCGTCGGTGATTGCTGCCGCCTTTGAAGGGGTGGACGCCACACCGATGGAAGGCTTTGACCCCAAAGCGTTTGACGAGATCCTCAACCTGTCGGCTCGCGGTCTGCGCAGCGTGGCCATCTTGCCCTTGGGCTACCGCGAAACTGAGAGCGATTGGCTGGTGAACCTGAAAAAGGTGCGTCGCCCCCGCGAACAGTTTGTGACCGAAGTGAAATAAAACAGGTCAGGCAGGTCGGTTTGCCTTGGTTTGAACCGGGTTTGCCGTCAGCCAGTTCGCTGCATAAGCCCGCATGAATTCGCGGGCTTTTTCATGCCTGACGTTGAGCCAGGCTGCGTACGCACCTTCGTTCAGGATGGCAGGCATGCGCTTCTCGCTGCCGGGTTGCTGGTATCGGTGCATCAGCGCATGGTTGTTGGCGTTGACCGTCAGCAAGGTGTAGCTGACGATGGTTTCCTCAGCCCCCGTTTCAGGATGCACGCCCTTCCAGCTTTCCCACAAACCGGCCACGCCCATGGGTTTGCCGTCGACGCGGGTGATGCGCGTGGGCACACGCTTGCCACTGCGCCAGTCGTCCGCAAGGTAAGACATCATCGGCACGATGCAGCGCTGGCCCTTGAGCCATGCATCGTGAAAGTTGTTAGAGGTAGACACCGTCTCGGCTCGGGCGTTGATCAGCTTGGGCGAGCGCAGTTTGGCGTCAGATGCAGACTTGACCCACGGCGGCACCAGCCCCCACCGACCGCCGACCAGTTCACGGTCTGGCTCGGCCGCCTCGGAAGCCACACGCCGGATGAAAACCCCAAGGCGGCGTGCACGCAGGCTGCGATCAGGTGGGGCGAGATGGGGCAACGCAGGCGCAGTCACGCCAAAGGCCTCGGGGTACAACTCGGGTGGGGTCAGGGTGTCGTATTCAGCGGTCATGTTGCAGTCTTGTTGGGGGTCAAACCCAGGGCATCAAACACCCGGATGGCACCATAGGCGTCATTGGCGGCGTACACCACCTGAGATTCGGTCAAACGGGCATTGGCCCAATTGCTGGTGGCGGCTTTTTTGGATTTTGCAAACTGCTGACCAAACAACACCGCGATCGCCCCTTTGATGCCCATGTCTTTGCGGTACCCGCGTCCACGAAACACCGTGTTGAGGTCGAGGATGTCGGCTGGCTCAACGCCAAATTTTTGGATCAACCGTTTGCGGTCATCTCCCAAGCCAAAACCCGCTTTGGGAATGCCTGGCAAGGCCAACAAACGGGCGACCACGGCTCGGCAGGCAGGGTCGGTCAATTGAAAAACCCACGCATGCGCGGGCGTGGCGAGCTGCACAATGTGTGGTCCGTCTGAAGTTTCCCCCACCTTGAACGTGGGCTTGGACTCCGTATCGAAACCCCAGGCTGGCGCAGCAGCCAAAGGCCCCCAAGCGGCTTGGGCTTGCTCCCCAGTAGTGACCACAGAAATGCGGTCGAGCCCCAAGCGGTCAAATGGCGGCAGCAGCGCAATGGCTTCTTTGTCGGGCGTGGCGTGGTGTACGCGGTGAGGGTCTGGGGTGTGCATGGGGCCTATCATCGCCGACCTTCGGCACCGGGACGACGGCGGGTCAGCCCAGGTCGCTTAACGCGTTGACGATTTGGGCCATGGCAGGCTGCTGACCCGCCTCTGGATGCAAGCAGGCAAGAGAGGTGTCGGCCAGCAACGAGCGAACGGTGTCTGCCGGTGTTCCCGCCGCCACATGGGTCGACAACTCTTCCAACAGGTGCCCAAAGGCCCGTACATCGGTGGCTTGCAAGGCACGGCACAGCGTGGGTTGATCGGCGGGCAGCAAGGTGGCGGCACCCAAGTCACCGAGCACGGCCTTGCCTGTGGCCGGGTCCCACAAGATGTTGTGGCCGTACAGGTCGCCATGCAAGACGCCACGTTGGTGCAAATGCGCCACGGCCTCGGCCATGGTGACCGCCACCCTCAGGGCCGCATCGGCGCCGATGACAAAGTTTGGCGCATACACATCACGCGTGCAGGAAGCCAAGCTGGGCGGTCCAGCCAGGACCCGGTAGCCGTTGGGGATGAGGGGCAAGGCCAACCCCTGCAAGCCATCCGGATGCCCCTGCAACGCCCCCACCGGGGTGCACAGGGCCGGATGGGCACCCGCCACCAAGCAAGCGGCCAATTCGTCCTGAGGCAAGCCGTCGCTGGTCATTTGCCCTTTGAACACTTTGAGCGCCATCGTGGCGGCATCGTCGTCCAAGGTTTGAGCCTGATAGATGTGCCCTGATGCGCCCTCGCCCAACTTGTCACCCACCCGGAGCTGATGCCATTGCACCGATGGCAGTGGTGCGGGCGCAGGCACAACCCACCCCAGCGGATTGCCCGCCAGCGCCAACCAGGCTAAACGCGGCAATTTACACAACCATGCGGGTATCTGGGTCAAACCATTCGCAGCCAGCCGGATCAATTCAAGCTGATGCGCTTGCGCCAAGCTGTCAGGCAACGCGGTCAACCGATTGCCGGCCAGCATCAGCTTTTGCAATGCGGGCCGCTCGCCCAAAGCATCGGGCAGGCGTTCAATGGCGTTGTCGGTGAGGATCAGCCAGCGCAAGCGTTGGGGCAAGGCGTTCGGTGACACGTGCGTGATGCGGTTGGCTTTGAAGCCCACCATGTCGAGGTTTGGGCAAGCCCCAAGCACCTCCGGCAAGTGGGTGAAGGCGTTGTCGGAGCAAAAAATCACTTTGAGCTGGTGCAGGCGCGGCAGATCAGCGGGCAGGTCGCT
Organism: uncultured Burkholderiaceae bacterium; assembly: GCA_964531605.1. Classification (GTDB taxonomy): domain Bacteria; phylum Pseudomonadota; class Gammaproteobacteria; order Burkholderiales; family Burkholderiaceae_C; genus Defluviibacillus. The sequence goes on from CAZHDP010000221.1 coordinate 5,906, forward strand.
CAGCTGGTTGCCCGAAAGGTTAAGCACCTCCAGGCTGTCGGCCAGGTCAAACACCTCGGGCGGCAGGGTTTGCAGGCCGCAGGACAGGTCCAAACGACGGGTGCCGGCCAAACTGCCGCTTTGCAGTTGTTCAAGGGTATGCATTTTTTAAATTGGAATGAGCTTGATGGCCAAAC
>CAZHDP010000222.1:0-6031 GCA_964531605.1 uncultured Burkholderiaceae bacterium
TTGACAACATTTACGCATCGCCCGTGCTGCTAGGCGATTTGCGCGCCAAAAATTATTCCGACCTGATCGTTGTGTCGCCTGATGTGGGCGGTGTGGTACGCGCCCGCGCTTTGGCCAAGCAGTTGAACTGCGACATGGCCATCATCGACAAGCGCCGCCCCAAAGCCAACGTGAGCGAAGTGATGCACGTGATCGGTGAGATCGAAGGCCGTAACTGCGTCATCATGGACGACATGATCGACACAGCGGGCACGTTGGTCAAAGCCGCAGAAGTGCTGAAAGAGCGTGGCGCCAAAAAGGTATACGCCTATTGCACTCACCCTGTGTTTTCTGGACCTGCGATCGACCGCATTTCCAAAGGTACAGCGCTCGATGAAGTGGTGATCACCAACACCATTCCATTGAACGACACCGCACGCGCTTGCGGAAAAATTCGACAGTTGTCTGTCGCACCGTTGATCGCAGAAACGATCCAGCGGATTGCCACTGGCGAATCTGTCATGAGTTTGTTCTCAGACCAAGAAAATCTGTTCTAGTTTTCTGGTTGGGGCAATCAGCGACCCGCGTCAGAGTTCTCTGCGCGGGTCATTTTGTAACTGGGGTTTTCACTGGTCGCGGTGATCCTCAATTGATTCGTGGTCTGTCACAGACAGCCACTTGGAGAAGTTCATGAAATTCGTCGCATATGAGCGCGCAAAGCAGGGCACGGGTGCGAGCCGCCGTCTCCGCATCACCGGTCGTACACCTGGCATCGTTTACGGCGCTGGTGCACAACCTGAGTTGGTCGAACTCGACCACAACGCACTGTGGCACGCCCTGAAAAAGGAAGCCTTCCACACCACCATCCTCGAGATGGAATTGAATGGCAAAGAAAGCAAAGTGCTGTTGCGCGATGTGCAACCCCACCCTTTCAAGCCCCTGATTCTGCACGTGGACTTCCAGCGCGTGGACGCCAACACCAAGCTGAACATGAAAGTGCCATTGCACTACAGCGGTGAAGAGACCTCCCCTGCCGTGAAGACCGAAAACTGCATGGTGAACCACGTGGTGTCCGAGTTGGAAGTGTCTTGCTTGCCAACCGACCTGCCCGAATTCATTGCTGTGGACCTGAGCAAGCTCAAGAAGGGCTTCTCCTTGCACCTGAACGACATCACCTTGCCCAAGGGCGTGAAGGTGTTGACCCGTGGCAAGCAAAACCCTGTGCTGGTCTCCGTGGTGCCCTTGGCTGAAGAAGTGCCTGATCCCGCTGCCGCCGCTGCTGCTGCAGCCAAGGCTGCGAAGCCTGCCAAAGGCAAAAAATAAGCCTGCGCAGCAAGCGCTTGCGCTGACTGACGGCATGACGGCCCACTTCGGTGGGCCGTTTTCATTGTGGCATCACAATACGACACCATGATCAAACTGATAGTTGGCCTGGGCAATCCCGGCACCGAATACGAAGCCACCCGACACAATGCCGGGTTTTGGTGGTTGGATGGTTTGGCCCGTGAACTCAACGTGTCTTTCGCCCCAGACAAAAATTACTTTGCTCAAGTTGCCAAATGCACCGTCGATGGGCACCCGCGCTGGTTGCTCAAGCCCCAGACGTTCATGAACCGATCGGGACAATCGGTGGCGGCGCTCGCCAGGTTTTTCAAGATTCAACCGGAAGAGATCCTGGTGGTTCACGACGAGTTAGACGTGTTGCCCGGCCAGGTCAAACTCAAACTCGGTGGGGGCCACGCCGGACACAATGGCCTGCGGGACATCCACGCCCAATTGGGCTCCCCTGGCTATTGGCGACTGCGCATCGGTGTCGGCCATCCAGGCACCAAAGAAGAGGTTGTCAATTGGGTGCTGAAGAAACCTGCGCCCGATGACCGTACGGCCATCGAAGCAGCCATTGACCGCACCCTGAAGGCCGCCCCAACCTTGTTGGCGGGGGACATGGACAAAGCCACGTTGCTCGTGCACACCCACAAGCCACCGCGTCCCAACCAGCCCAAACCACCCAAACCGGCACCAGCAGGCCAAGCGTCAGCGGATTCTGGCCCAACGGCATCGGCTGGTTAAGCTTTCGGACTTGGCACGGCAGCCTCGGCCACCCTGTGCTTTTCGGCTTGCAGTATCCGGTACTTTTGCCACAAGGATTCCTGGCTTTCCCGGTGATCGGGATGAATCGGAATGCACGCCACAGGACAGACCTGCACACACTGTGGCTCGTCAAAATGCCCCACGCATTCCGTGCACTTGGAGGGGTCTATTTCGTAGATCTCTGCGCCCAGGTAAATCGCCTGGTTGGGACACTCAGGTTCACACACATCGCAGTTGATGCACTCGTCGGTAATCATCAGGGCCATAGGCTGATTATCTCGCTTGCGCGCCTGGCCTGGGCACGTGAAATTTTCTGTCGATAATGGCCCCAAACGTCCATCCCATGAGCCTCTTCCTCGCCAAACGCCTCCTCACGCTGATTGCCACACTGGTGGCGGCGTCGGTGTTGGTGTTTTTGGTGCTCGACATCCTGCCTGGCAACGCCGCGCAGATTTTGATGGGACCGGATGCGGCCCCTGAAGCCGTCGCGGCATTGGCCGACAAGTTGGGACTGAACCACCCACCCATGACGCGCTACTGGCACTGGATCAGCGGTCTGCTGGTCGGTGACCTCGGCGAAAGCTACGCTTACAGCTCGCCAGTGGCAGAGTTGATCCTGGAACGCCTGTCGCTGACCGTGCCGCTCGCCTTGTTGGCCATGACGCTCACCACCGCGATCGCCCTGGGTGTGGGTGTCTTTGCCGCCTCTCAGCACAACAAATGGGGGGACGTGGGCCTGATGGGCGTGGCCCAGGTCGGCATTGCCATTCCGAATTTTTGGTTTGCCATCTTGCTGATCTTGTGTTTTTCGATTTGGTTGCAGTGGTTTTCAGCTGGCGGCTTCCCGGGGTGGCAGGACGACCCTTGGGAAGCCGTCAAATCCCTGATGCTGCCCGCCTTGGCCCTGGCTGTGGTGCAGGCAGCCATCTTGTCGCGCATCACCCGCTCTGCCGTGCTGGACGTCTTGCGTGAAGACTTTGTGCGCACCGCACGGGCCAAAGGCTTGTCCAAATCGGCCACGCTGTGGCGCCATGTGCTGCGCAATGCCATGATTCCGGTGATCACCGTGATGGGCTTGCAATTTGCCGAACTGTTGGCAGGCACCATCGTGGTTGAAAACGTGTTTTACCTGCCCGGCTTGGGGCGTTTGATTTTCCAGTCCATCAGCAACCGTGACCTGATCGTGGTGCGCAACTGCGTGATGCTGCTGGCCACCCTGGTCATTGTTGTGAATTTTGTGGTTGATGTGCTGTACGCGGTCATCGACCCGCGCGTCAAGGCCAGTGATGTCTGACACCGTGGCCGGTCACCACCGTTTTTGGCAACGTGCGTGGCGCCACCGCAGCTTTGCCATCGGCGCGGTGCTGACGCTGCTCCTGATCTTTGCCGCCTTGTTGTCCTTTTTATGGACGCCCTGGTCACCCTACGAGATCGACATCCCCAACAAGTTGCAAGGCCCCAGCGCAGCCCATTGGCTGGGCACCGATGCCATTGGCCGGGATGTGGCCTCGCTGCTGCTCGTTGGCGCCCGAAGCTCCATCGCTGTCGGGGTGATTGCCGTGGGCATAGGATTGGTCGTGGGCACGGCCTTGGGCTTGCTCGCGGCAGCCAAACGAGGCTGGGTAGAAGAGCTCATCATGCGGGTGTCAGACTTCTCGTTCGCCTTCCCCGCGCTGTTGTCGGCCATCATGATGACCTCGGTATTTGGGCCGGGAATGGTCAACGCCATCATCGCCATCGGCATCTACAACATCCCGACCTTCACCCGCATTACCCGGGGCAGTGCCAACGCGGTGTGGTCGCGGGAATACATCCTCGCGGCACGCGCTTGTGGCAAAGGCCCCTGGCGCATCACGGTCGAACACGTGCTGCCCAACATCCTGTCGCAACTCATCGTCCAGGTCACGATACGCTTTGCCATTGCCATCCTGGCCGAGGCCGCTTTGTCCTATTTGGGATTGGGCACGCAACCGCCCCAACCGTCTTGGGGACGCATGCTCAGCGAAGCCTCCACCCTCCTCTTTCAGATGCCCATGCTGGGCGTCTACCCTGGCGTGGCCATTTCGCTGACGGTGCTGGGTTTGAACCTGCTGGGTGACGGTCTGCGTGACCTGTTAGACCCACGACTGGCCAGGAAGCGCTGATGCTGCACGTCAACCAGCTCCGCGTCACACTGCAAACCCCCCATGGCCCTGCGGATGCCGTGCGGGGCATCAGCTTCAGCATGGCACGTGGTGAAACGCTGGGCTTGGTGGGAGAATCCGGTTGTGGCAAGTCGATGACGGCCATGGCCCTCATGGGTTTGCAGCCCGAAAGCGCGACCCTCAGTGGATCGATCCGTTTTGAAGACCAAGAGCTCATCGGCCTGCAAGACGCCAAGCTGCGCCAGCTGCGCGGCAACCGCATCGCCATGGTGTTCCAGGAACCCATGACGGCACTCAACCCCTTGCACACCGTGGGACGCCAAGTGGCAGAGCCCTTGCGCCTCCACCAAGGTCTGTCTGCCAGCGCCGCCCGTGCCGAGGCACTGCGCCTGCTGGAGCGGGTGGGCATTCCCGACGCGGCCCGGCGCCTCGATGCCTACCCGCATCAGTTCTCAGGCGGGCAACGCCAACGCATCACGATCGCCATGGCGTTGGCCTGTGGCCCAGACCTGCTGATTGCCGACGAACCCACGACAGCGCTGGACGTCACCGTCGCTGGCGAGGTGCTCCAGCTGATCCGCGAACTGGTCAAAGAGCGGGGCATGGGCATGATCTTGATCTCGCACGACCTCGGGGTGATTGCCCAAAACGTCGACCGCATGCTCGTGATGTACGGGGGTACCGTGGTCGAGGCGGGATCGACGCGAGAGGTGTTCACCCAGCGGGCCCACCCCTACACCCGTGGCCTGTTTGCTTCGCGCCCCAATCTGCATGCAGGCAAACCAGCGGGGCCCGACGGCAAACGCGCACGCTTGCCCAGCATTCCGGGCACGGTGCCAGAGCTGCATTTGCTCCCCTCAGGCTGCCCCTTTGCCAGCCGTTGTGACGTTGCGCAACCGGGTTGTGAACACAGCATGCCGGCCACCACGGTGGTGGGTGGCGGACACGCGCAGGGCCTGCACACCGTGGCCTGCATCTTGGCCCAAGCCCAAGGAGGTGCCTCATGACACCCCTGTTGCAAGTCGACCACCTGGTCAAACACTACGCCACCCCCAGAGAGAGCCTGTTCAAGCCTCCAGGTGTGGTGCAAGCGTTGCGCGGCGTGAGCTTCACCGTGCAAGCCGGCCGCAGCTTCGGTATCGTCGGTGAGTCGGGTTCAGGCAAATCAACCCTGGCACGGCAAGTGATGGCGCTGGAGCGGCCGACTTCAGGGTCTGTCAGTCTGCTCGGGCAAGATTTGCATGGTTTAAGTGCTATTGATTTAAGAGCATCCAGAAAACACTTTCAGATGGTGTTTCAAGACCCCTATGGGTCGCTGGACCCGCGCCAAACGGTGGCCCGCATCGTTGCCGAGCCCTTGTCCGTCGAGGCTGGCGTGACCGCAGCAGAGCTTCGCCAGCGGGCCACGGAAACCTTGCTGTCCGTGGGTCTGCGTTTGACCGACCTGGACAAATACCCTCACGAATTTTCAGGCGGGCAGCGCCAACGCATCGCCATTGCCCGTGCGCTGATCACGCGCCCCCAGCTGATCGTGGCCGACGAGCCCGTGAGTGCACTTGACGTGTCTGTGCAAGCCCAGGTCCTCAACCTGATGATGGACTTGCAAGACCAGTTTGGCGTCACCTACTTGCTGATCAGCCACGACCTGGCCGTGGTGCAACACGTGTGTGACGAGGTGGCGGTGATGCAAAAGGGCGTGATTGTGGAACAAGGTACGCCAGACAAACTGTTTCACCACCCCGAACACCCCTACACACAAGCCTTGATGGCCGCCGTTCCCCGCGCGGACTTTTGACCACAAACCTTCGCTTTACCTT
>CAZHDP010000223.1:0-6026 GCA_964531605.1 uncultured Burkholderiaceae bacterium
GCTGCTAACGGAAAGGTGCCAGCTTCCGATCAGGAGAAGTCCACAGCATCCAATAATGAGTGCATCGCTCAAGATTCTGCAAGAGCGCCTTCCTTGTGGCGAGAGTCGCATCAGAAAGGAATCCATGCCCAGGTGCCTTCCTTCGCGCAACAGGACTACGGCACCCAGGAACGTTAGCCATACAAAGGCGTAGCGCGACAACTCCTCTGTCTGCGGAATTCCACTGTTAAAGAAAAAACGCAACACCACGTTGAAAAACACCATTACCGACATGGCCGTCAAGAGCGCAAAGAGCAAAAACTCTATAAACCGCTGCAAGTGATCCATCAAGCCCTTGCGAGGGGACGCCTGAGAATTAGTTTCCATCATGGTGTGCGATCTTTAGTAGTTCAGCTTGGTTACTGCTGAGCCGCTGTAATTCGTGCGAGAACTTGCTTGTCAATTTTCTCGATGAATTGCGGCCAGAGGGCACGGGCTGGTGCTTCCCAGAGTTTCATTTCTGCATCAGTGGGACGATAGATCGTCACGCGTTTCGAAATCGCCTCAATTACCTTTTTTTCGTCGTTGCGATCGAAGTCGTTGGCAATCTTCAGTGCTTCGGCCGAAGCGTCACGGACGAGGTTCTGCAGAGCGGGGGACAAGGCGTCGAAACTCTTTGCGTTCATCTGCGCAACATGAAAAGTCATGAGGGTTCTGGTCTCGGTTCCGTACTTGACGATCTCATTAAAGCCAAAAGCACTGATTGCGGCCGCTTGGAGGTTCAACCCGTCGATCATCCCCTGCTCAAGCGAGGTGAAGGTATCGCTCCATGGAAGTGGAGTCGGCGTGAAATTCCACGACTTCAGGAGTGCAATATCGATCGGATTGGATAGTGCGCGAAATTTGAGACCCTTGGTGTCTTCGGGCGTACGCAAGGGTCGTTTGTTATTGATGAGTAGGCGGTAACCACCCACTTCAACATGGCCGAGCAAAACGGTGCTACTGTCGGTCCGAAGTTTTTGACGGAGAAAGTTATCCACCTCTTTGTCGGCAAAGACCTTAGTGGCTCCCTCTCTCGACTTGAAGACGTAAGGGAGGTCCATCCAGTAGTAGGCGTCCGTAACCACGCCCTGGTTGGCTGCGGCTCCGCTTCCCAAGTGGATGGTTCCAAGCTTTAATGCGCGAAAAATCTGTTCATCGCCGCCTAGTTGACCAGAGTGGTTGACTTGGAGCCTGAGTTTTCCTTCCGAGCGCGCGTTGACGCGTTTGGCTAGTTCATCCCAGTAGATATAGACCGACGTGTCGGGTTTGTACGCGTGAGCAACACGCAATACTTCCTGTGCAAAAGCCTGCGCTCCCGCTAGGGAGCTGGCAACGGCAAAGGTAAGGCTGACGAGAATCTTGGACGCTGACTTCATACTTGTCTCCATTTCTTTAAAAGAAAAATTTTTGAACGGCATGAGTGAGCGACTGGGGTAAGCCCGCCACATGCCTAAATGCCAGAAGCGTGTTACCCCAGAATTACCTGTCGCAGTTCCATCATGTCTTCGATGGCGAACTTGGGACCTTCCCGACCGACACCGCTGCGCTTCACGCCGCCATAGGGCATGTGATCTAAGCGCCAGCGAGACGGTGTATTGATGTTGACGCTGCCGAACCTCAATGTGCTCATGGCCTTAAGAATCACATCCATGGAGTTGGTGTATAGGCCCGCTTGCAAGCCGTAGGGTGTTGCATTGGCCATCTCAAAGGCATCGTTCAGATCGTCGTAGGGCATCACCGAGACAACGGGACCAAAGACTTCGCAGCAGACCACGCGCATATCGGTGCGAACGTTGGTGAGGACGGCCGGTGTGACGATGGCTCCATTCCGCTGACCACCGCAATTGAGCACAGCGCCTTGCGCAACAGCTTCCTGGATCCACGACTCCACGCGGCTGGCAGCTTCAACACTGACCATCGGACCAATGTCGGTCTCGGAATTTTCGGGAGCGCCGGTCTTAAGTTCTTTGGCGCCGGCGACCAGCCCTGCCACGAATCGGTCGTAAAGACTGCGGTGGACCAGGATGCGTTGTGTGGAGATACAACTCTGACCACTCATGCCAAAAGAGGCGGCAACCAGGTCTTTGACTGCTTTGTCGACCGAGGCGTCGGAATGCACAATCGCAGGAGCGTTTCCGCCCAACTCGAGGAGCACGCGTCGCAGCCCTGCGATCGAAGTGATCCGAGTGCCGACTGCTTCGCTGCCCGTGAATCCTATAACGTCCACATTCGGATGGGTGACGAGTGCTTCACCCACTGCAGCGTCACCATGGATCACATTCAGCACCCCTGGCGGCAAGCCGCACTGTGTGGCGATCTCTGCAAACATCACCGCCACTTTGGCGGCCCGGACATCCGGTTTGTGCACAACCGTGTTGCCCGCAGCCAGTGCTGGCGCGACTTTGTGGCACACCGTGTTCAGAGGCGCGTTAAAGGGTGTGATTGCCGCGACGACGCCCACCGGATAGCGGCGCACGAAAGCAACCTTACCGACTCCACGAGATGATGCATCCATGGGAACTTCGAAGCCCTCGATTCGAAGTGTCTCCTCAGCTGCAATAGCAAGGGTTTCGACGGATCGATCCACCTCACCCGAAGCGTCCCGGCGAGTTTTTCCGGTCGTTGCAATCATGGCTTCAACGATTTGCGGTTTCGCTTCAGTCACAGCCTTTGCAATTTTTGCAAGGATGGCACTTCGGGCGTGAGCCGGTGTGGCGCCCCATGTTTTAAAAGCTTGCGTGGCCGAGGTAACAGCAGCTTCAATTTGGTCAGCGGAAGGGGCATGCAGGAGTGCTGCGATTGTTCCTTTTGTGGGTTCAATGGCTTCGATGAGTTCATCACCCGTACAGCGTTGGCCGTGGATGTACATCGGGACTTCGAGCGACGCGATATTTTCTTTTTTCATTTGGATGAGTGCTTGTTGATTTGAATGTCGGCTTCTTAGTCCATCCGGTACTGGTCGACGATGGATTCATCGAGTTCAACCCCGATGCCTGGTCGATCATCCACCAGCATGTAGCCGTCTTCATAAACTTCGGCAGGCTTGCGTAACAGTTTGTGGCGCAAGGGGTTGGGCTGCTTGGTTGACCAGTCACTTTGCATGTATTCATAGATCAAGAAGTTAGGCAGTGCTGCAGCAAAGCGCAGGGTGGCTGCGAGCAAAACTGCCGAGCAGCTTCCGGTGTGAGGGGCGTAGGGCACATGGAAGGCATGCGAGATCGCTGCGATGCGTCTGGCCTCGGTGATACCGCCAACACGGGCCAAATTCGGCTGGATCACATCAATCGCCCGATGGCGTAAGAACTCTGCAGCGCCAAAGCGCAGAAAGTCGGCCTCGCCGCCCGCAATGCGCATATCCAAGCGATCCGCGAGGTGCTTGTAACCATCAACGTTTTCGGGACTAATTGGCTCTTCGAACCAGTACACGCCCATGTCTTGCAGTTTTCGGCCGACTTCGAGCGCGGTAGCAATATCATCGGCATAGGCGCAGTTCGCATCAACCATCAACCTAACGTCGTCGCCGACCGCATCCCGAATCACCTTAACCAGTTCGAGGTCGGGCTCGAAGTTCGATGGATCGCGGCCGATTTTGATCTTCATGGACGTAAAGCCGCGACTCTTCCATTCTTTTGCCTGCGTCGTGACAACATCGAATGAGCGAAAACGCAGCGAAGACGCGTATGTGCGCAAGCGGGTCTGATGAGCGCCGCCCAACAATTTGTAGAGTGGGAGATCCAGCAACTTCCCGCACAAATCCCACAGTGCAATGTCAATGCCGCTGACCGCCTCGACAAAGAAGCCCCTGTTGTGGCCTCGGTTCATCATGGCGCCGAAAAGGAGTTCCCAAAGTGCTTCGCGATCGAGTGGGTCTTTACCGACCAGCAGGGGCGCCAAGTCCCGGATGACGTCTCTGGTAGCCGTTGGGGTGAGCCGCACAATGCATTCACCAACGCCCGAGATGCCGCAATCGGTGTGAATGCGGACCAGCGTTGTTCGGTAGCCCTTAAAAATAATGTCAGTCAGTTCCGCTGCGTGCGGGATGGCGATAGGTGCTTCAATCTTTTCCTCGAGCGGTACGAACAAGCTGATAGCCTCAACTTTAGTAATTCGCACTTGTCGAAGGTTCCGTTTTTGGAGCATTTTGGGATCGGTTAAGTCGTTCATGATTTCCTATTCAGGGTTTTAAGGACGTAGGGAAGCCTTGTCGCGGACAAGACATGTCCGCAACTCAAAGTTTTCGAGGATTTAAATTTCTTGGTCAGGCTTGTTATTGCCCGACCCGCGCGGCGCTAAGGAATTTCAGACGGCATGGCGTTCGCTCACTTCAGTGCTTTCGGACAGCACGCGGAGGTCGTGGCCCGGCAAAATTCGATCGGCCAGTTCTTTGATTCGAGCTGTCGATTCGTACCACGCTTCGAGGCTGTGGATGATTCCGGTGGGAATAAGGCTTTGAAAGTTCTCGTACAGCGGGCAGTGATCGCTTGCCAGCATGACCCGTCCACTTTCTGTTGAAACGAGCACTCCTTGCAAACCTGGCGTGTGGCCAGGAAGCAGGATACATCGAACGCCAGGTGCAATATCGCAGTCACCATCGACGATATCGAAGCGGGCCAGCGAATTGAGAAAGTGAATAGGGTGCAACTGACTTTCGTAGATGGGCGCATCGCATGGCAGTGGTGCTATGGCGTAAGCCAATTCCCGACGCTGAACGATAAACCGAGCCTTAGGAAGCGAAGCATTCCCATAACAGTGATCCCAGTGCAGGTGTGTGATGATCACTCTGGGTATGTCGTCAGGGGTCAAGCCATAAAGCGCGAGTGCAGCCTCCAGTGACTGCTCGGGGCTTCGACGAAAAGGGTTGTGATGCTGCGTTCCCCAGTGTGGGTCGGCACATGGTCCAGAGTCCACGAGGATTGGTGATGCACCACCGAGTATCAAATAACCCAGACATGGCGCATCAACCCTTGTACCCAGACCGCTTCTAAGCGTCAGCCCACTCTTATCGACATTGAGTGTTCCCAGATCTAAAGGGTGAACGGTCAGTGGCATTACGTTTTCCAGATTTGTAGAGGTGCAGCTGTTATCGAGCTACCGTCTCGCTTCCGAAGGCTGTTTCAATCAGCGCTTTCATGTCCGCCTCAGTCGTGCGTCGTGGATTCGGACCGACATTTTTCAATGCGATGGCCACGAGTTCGGGGATCCGGGCTCGGTCTACGTCGATTTGCCCCAGATGTGTTGGTACTCCAACATCGCGGACCAGTCGTTCGATGGCCGCGCACACGCGTTCTGCAACGATCACTTCATCTCCCTCGGTTGACAACGCAAGCGCTTCGGCAATACGAACAAATCTCTCGGGGCGGGCCGGTGCGTTGAATCGCATCACGTGGGCGAGAAGCACGCCCGTCGCCAATCCATGGGGCGTGTCAAAAAGACCTCCCAGGGCTCGGGCGATTGCATGGTCGTTGCCAGTTCCGGTGTTAGAAATGACAAAGCCAGCAAGCGTTGAACCCAGAGCCATACCGGAGGCAGCCTCGACGTTGGCAGGATTGGCAACAAACGGCCGAAGATGGCGCCCGATCAGACGGATAGACTCTAGTGCGAATACGTCTGAAAGCACGCTAGCACGCAAGGAAAGAAAGCCCTCGATCGCGTGTGAGAGCGCATCAAGCCCTGCCGTAGAGGCCATCGTTTTGGGCAGGGACGCCAGCAGCAAAGGATCGACCACGGCCATTTTCGGCATCAGGCGTGGGGAGCGGACCGACATCTTGCTGTGGGTTAAGGAGTTCGTGAGCGCAGCGTTCGCTGTCACCTCGCTACCCGTGCCCGCGGTGGTTGGAATAGCAATTAGGTAAGGCAGATCCTTTTTCACCTTATCAGTGCCGTCATAGTCCCCGATTGCGCCGCCATTTGTCATTAAAAGGGCCATGCCTTTTGCTGCGTCCATGGCACTGCCACCACCGAAACCGATGAACAGCTCGGGACCGAAGGCAGTTGCACGCTCTGCG
>CAZHDP010000224.1:0-5956 GCA_964531605.1 uncultured Burkholderiaceae bacterium
GGTGGGAGGCTTCAAAGCCTTGTGGGGGCCAGCCGTTGGTGCCGTGGTCTATTTCATGTTCAAAGACATTTTGGGCGAGCACGCCACCCACTGGATGACGATCTTCGGGCTGGCGCTGATCGCGGTGATCGTGTTTTCTCCCACTGGGGTGGCCGGGCTGTTTGACCGATGGGTGTTGGGCAAAAAGCCATCGATCAAAGTTGGTGGCCACTGAGCAGGAGAACGACATGACGGATTACGTATTGCAAGCAGAAGACGTGGCCATCCACTACGGTGGCGTGAAGGCGGTGGACGGCGTGGCGCTCACCCTCGAAAAGGGTCAGATCCGGGGGTTGATTGGCCCCAACGGTGCGGGCAAATCGACGGTGATCGACGCCATCACCGGACGCCGCAAACTCACACGGGGCAAAGTTTGTCTGCTGGGTGAAGACGTGTCTGCTTTTGTGGTGGTCGAACGCCGCATGCGCGGCTTGTCGCGCAGTTTTCAGCGCACCAGTATTTTTGGGCAGATGACCGTGCAGCGGCAAATTGAACTCGCCTCACACAAGATGGGCGTGCAGGACTCTGAGGCCGATGCCGAGGCCGTGCTCAAAGAGCTTGACCTGTGGGCGCGCAAGGACACGATGGCCGAGGACCTGGGTTACGGCGAACAGCGCCGCCTGGACCTGGGGTTGGCCTTGGTGGGGCGGCCCACTGTGCTGCTGCTGGACGAGCCCATGGCAGGCCTGTCGGTCAAGGAGTCGTTGGACTTGGCGCAGCATTTGAAGAAGCTGACGTCCAGCTGGGATGTGTCGGTGCTGTTGGTGGAGCACGACATGGACGTGGTGTTCGGCATCTCTGATGTGGTCACCGTGTTTGAACTGGGGCGTGTCATTGCCAGTGGCGCCCCCGCTGAAGTGCGGGCCAACCCGCGCGTGCGAGAAGCCTACCTGGGGAGCGCAGCATGAGTGCACTGTTGAGTTTGAAAAACGTGCACGCCTACTATGGCGCCGCACACATCCTGCATGGCCTTGATCTGCATGTGAACCCTGGGGAGCGTGTGGCCCTCATTGGGCGCAACGGCGTGGGCAAGACCACCGTGGTCAACACCATCCTGGGGCTGGCGAGCATGCAGCAAGGGCACGTGGCATTCGGCGGCAAAGAACATGCTCGCTTGCGTGCTTACATGGCGGCACAACATGGCATTGCCGTGGTGCCGCAAGGGCGTCGCATCGTGGCCAATCTCACCGTCGAAGAAAACCTGGTCCTCGGTGCGGCGGTAGGCCGCAAAGGGCCATGGGGTGTGGCAGAGGTCTACAAACTCTTTCCGATTTTGCAGGAGCGCGCTCACACCCCAGGCACGGCTTTGTCAGGCGGGCAGCAGCAGATGCTGGCCGTGGGGCGCGCGCTGATGGCCAACCCCTCTTTGATCTTGCTGGACGAACCGACCGAGGGCTTGGCCCCAGTGATCGTTGACCAGTTGGCAGACATCTTCAACCAAGTGGCTGAGCAGGGCACAGCGTTGCTGTTGATCGAACAAAACATGAGCTTGGTCGTTCGTGTGGCACGACGCTACCTCGCCATGGCCAAAGGGGCCATCGTGGCGGAAGGAGATGTCGCCCATTCCCGCGAGGGGCTGCATGACCTGGAACGCCACGTCATGGTCTGAGCACTACCCGTTCTTAACCGATGCCCGGACGGTTTCCGGCAACTTTTCAACAACAGGAGACAAACATGTTCAAAATGAAAACCATCCAGCGTTCCCTTGCAGGCATCGTGTTGCTGGCAGCCTTGCCTTTGGCGGCTGTGGCACAAGGCAAAGAGCCCGTCAAAGTCGGTTTGGTCTCGTCCAAGTCGGGTCAGTTTGCCCAGCAAGGTGAAGAAGTGATCCGTGCCGTGCGTTTCGCCATTGACGAAGCCAATGCCAAAGGCGGCGTGGACGGACGCAAGATTGAAGTCAAAGAGGCCGATGATGAAGGCACGCCTGACGCGGGTCGGCGAGAGGCTGAAAAACTGGCGCGCGAGGGCTACAACCTGCTGATCGGGGCCATTCCTTCGTCCATTTCTCTGGCAATTGCACAGAACCTCGACCGTTGGGACGCCGCTTACTTTGCCGTCGCCAGCAAATCTGACAAGTTGACAGGTGACACCTGCAAGCCACGCAGCTTCCGTACCAACCACTCAGATGCCATGGACATCGCGATGATCAACGCATGGGCCAAGAACATCAAAGGCAACAAGTTCGCGGTGTTGGCCGCAGACTATGTGTGGGGACGTGATTCAGGGGAGTCGTTCAAAAAGGCTGCAGAGGCAAATGGCCGCTCAGTGCCTCTGAGCCTCTACGTGCCGATGAACACCAAAGACTTTTCACCCTACATCGCGCAGCTGAAAGCGGCCGACGTGGACGGCATTTGGGTGGCTGAAACAGGCCGTGACGCCATCGCTTTCGTCAAACAGGCGGAAGAATTTGGCTTGATCCCCAAGACGCCGTTGATTGGCCACTCGCTGATCCTGAATTTCATGATCAACGCGACGGGCAAGGCGCTGGAAGGCACGCCTGGCACCACCGGGTACACGCCGGACATCGACACCCCCAAGAGCAAAGCGTTTGCCGCGGCCTGGAAGGCCAAGTTCAACCGATTGCCGACCGACAACGAAGGCCAGGCCTACAACGGGGCGCAAGTGCTGTTCGAAGGCGTCAAACTGTCCAAGAGCCACAAGCCTGAAGACGTCAGCAAAGCTTTGCGGGGCGCGCAAATGGACACCATTTACGGCAATGTGACCATGCGTGCCGCAGACAATCAGTTGCTGCTGCCCAACTACGTGGGGCGTGCCAAAGTGGTGGACGGCGTGTTGCGCCCTGTCGTTGAACAAACGTTCCCGCCTTCCATTATTCCCGCGCCGTCACCACTGTGCAAAATGTGATGCACGGCTGAGGTCAGGTTGCGTTGAAGACAGCAAGCCGCCCGCGCCATGGCGTGAGGCGGTTTTTTTTCAGGAGTTCCAGCATGCATATCTTGGTGACAGGTGCCACGGGTGGCATTGGGCGGGGCATTTGTGATGTGCTCGCTCAGCGCGAAGGTCGAGGACTCACGCTGAGTGTGGCCAGCTCGCAATCCGGTGAGCGTCTCGACGCCTTGTTGGCAACCTTGCGTGCCAAGGGCGTGACCGCCAATGGTGTTGTCGGCGATGTGACCCGGCCGGATGAGGCCAAGCGATTGGTGCTGGAGGCCATGAGGCAAGGGGGTGATCTGGATGCGCTGGTGTGTGTGGCAGGGGCCTCTGGACCGGCCAAATTGGCTGACCTGTCGGTAGAGCAGTGGGACCAGACCTTCAACCTCAACACACGTGCTGTGTTCGTGATGGCGCAGGCTGCGTTTGAATCATTGAAACGCACCCGCGGTAGCATCACGGCGATTGCCTCCATGTCCGGCTTGCATCCGCATCCTGGCTACGGCGCGTATTCGCCGGCCAAAGCGGCCCTGATAATGCTTTGTCGTCAATTGGCTCAGGAGTGGGGTCCCGAAGGGATACGCACGAACAGTGTTTGCCCTGGCATGGTTCGCACCCCGTTAACAGAGGCCGTGTACCAGGACGCTGACACCAAAGCACGCCGAGAGGCCTTGGTGCCTCTGGGCCGCATTGGCAGCGCTGATGACATTGCTCACGCGGTGCACTACCTGATCGGTGCGGGTGCCAGTTACGTCAATGGCCAAAACTTGGTGGTTGATGGGGGTGTGGCCGACCACATGCTCAGCATGATCCCTGGGCGTCCAGGCAAACCGGCGGTGAAAGGTTGACATGAACACGCGCTACCTTACCCAATCGTTTGGCCTGCCAGGGCGCACCGCGCTGGTGACGGGCTCGGCCCGGGGCATCGGTTTGTCCATCGGCTTGGCGCTTGGGCAAGCCGGTGCGCGGGTGGTGGTCAACGACTTGGACCCGCAGGCCGCGGGCGAAGCCGTGCTTACCCTGCAAGGGCAGGGCATCGAGGCACGTGCGGCCTGTTTTGACGTGTCTGACATGGCGGCAGTCCAGGCCGCGGCGCAGGCGCTGGACGCAACTGCCTGGTCCGTGGACATCCTGGTGAGCAATGCGGGCAACCAAAATCGCAAGGCGCTTGTCGAGATGAGCCGAGACGAATGGCAAAACATCCAGGATGTGCATGTCGGCGGTGCTTTCAACTGCAGCCGGGTATTTCTGCCAGGTATGTGCGCACGCGGCTTTGGTCGAGTGGTCTTCACCTCCTCGGTTTCGGGGCAGTCAACCATGCCTCTCATTGCGGCGTATTCCACCGCCAAGGCATCCCTCAGCGCAATGGCTCGGGCGATAGCGGTGGAATATGGCACACAAGGCATCACTGCCAATGCCATTGCCCCCGGCTTTGTGCGCACTGATTTCACCGCTGGTCTGCAAACGCGTGCAGGGTTTGAGGATTTTTTACGTCAAGAAGTCCCTCAGGCCCGATGGGCCACACCCGCAGACATTGCACCGGTCGTGCTGTTTTTGGTGTCTCCCGCGGCGGGTTATGTGAGTGGACAGACGTTGGCGATCGACGGAGGCTTGCTCGCGCAGATGTGATGGAACACAAGTCTTTACATCAGTTTTTGCGTGCGGCCCAAAACACCGCGCCCTCAGGCCCATACTTTTCCGAGTGAAGGACGCCTCGCGCCACCTTGAACGCCGCACCGGTCGGGAAGTGGGTGGTCTGGCCGTCCATCGTCAACCAAAACTCTCCTTGCGCCACAACAGCGTTGGTGTCAAACGGGTGGGTGTGCGGCTCGTTGGCGAAATGTGGTGCCCACTCGCGGGTGAGCACCTCGTCGTAACCGTCACTGAGTTGACGGGCTTGAAATGCTTCAAAGGTGGCTTCCATGGTGAGACCTTTAGCGCGCAATGTGTGGGTTTTTGATCTTATTCTGAAACGGTCAGATGGGGTGCATTGACCACGCGTTGTTGCTCCCATCGTCCAGACTGGGCCAGCAAGTGGTTGAGGAACACGGCAGCGATGGGTGACAGTTGCTTGCCCTTGAGTCGCACGACATGCCATTGGGATTCAATCGGGAAGCCGGTGACATTGAGGACCGACACCCCGTGCTCAGCGCTCAGGCCGTGCAGCGCATGGCGGGAGATCACTGAAACCCCCATGTTGCCTGCAACGGCTTCCTTGATCGCCTCGTTGCTGCCAAGCTCCAGGCGCAGGTTAGGCTTGAACCGCAGGCGTTTGAAATGCGCATCGACAGCCATGCGGGTGCCAGAACCACGCTCGCGCAAGATGAAGCGTTGCTGGCTGAGGCTGTCCAAACCCAGTGGGCCGCGCGTTGTCAGCGGGTGTGCATTGGCGGCGATGACCACCAGGGGGTTGGGCATCACAACCTGATCGTCAAGGTCCATGTCGGTGGGCGGCATGGACATGATGTAGAGGTCGTCCAGGTTGTCTCGCAAGCGCTGCACAACGCCGTCGCGGTTCAACACCTCAAGCGCAATGTCAACCTCCGGGTAGCGTGTGCAAAAGGTACCCAGCAAGCGGGGTACGAAATATTTGGCAGTGCTCACCACCGCCACCCGTAACTTGCCCCTTGCCAGGCCTTTGGTGGCGTCCATGCGTTGCGCGAAGGTGGACCATTCGTGGGTCATCGCCCTGGCGGTTTGGGCCAGATCACGCCCAGCATCGGTCAGATGGACTCGCTTTGAAATCACCTCGTACAGCGGCACCCCAACGGCTTCACTGACTTCTTTGAGTTGCATCGACGCTGTGGGTTGCGCGACGTGACATTCGCGGGCAGCCCGGCTGACGCTGCCCGTGTCAGCCAGTGCCAAAAACAAGCGGAGTTGACGAAAAGTGATATTCATAGATTTTTATCTATGAATTGTATTTGAAGAATCGATTTTACCTGATGAACTTATGTCCTTAGTATCCCGATCGAAGGAGCATTCAATGCACCCCTCCTCCTCTCCACCTTCGTCCTCCCTCCTC
>CAZHDP010000225.1:0-5941 GCA_964531605.1 uncultured Burkholderiaceae bacterium
AAGCTGCTCATCTACTGCGCAGTAGACAACGTGGCCAAACGTGAAGCGCTCACCGCCCAAGGAGCCACGGTCATCATGCTGCCAGGCACCTCATCAGCAGGTGTGCGGCCGAAAGTGGATTTGAATGCGATGGTGCGCGATTTAGGGCAGCGGGAGATCAATGAGTTGCACATTGAAGCAGGCGAGAAACTCAACGGCTCGTTGATCAGGGAAGGCCTGGTGGATGAATTCCTCGTTTACCTTGCGCCTCAAATGCTGGGTCACGGCATGGGAATGGCGTCTTTTGGCCCTTTGCGCCAATTGTCTGAGGCCATTTCATTGGATTTTTCAAGCATTGAGCGTTGTGGACCGGACATCAGGGTGCTTGCCAGAGTCAAGGGACGAGATCGATTTTGAGTGCATCTGCACCCTGTGACAGGGTTTGAGGCCAATCCCTGCGAAAATAGAGGGATGTTTACTGGAATCATCACTGCCGTTGGGCACATTGTGGCGGCGCATGCCTTAGGCGACACGGCCCAACATGGCAAACGACTCACCCTGAGCACCCCGCCCGACTACCTCAACGATGTCGGTCTGGGTGACAGCATTGCCCTCAACGGCGCCTGCATGACGGTCACCTCGATTGACCTTGGTGCATCTCAATTCACGATCGACATTTCCGCCGAATCGCTCGACAAAACCACAGGGCTGACCGACAAGCGGGCTGTCAACCTTGAAAAAGCGCTGCGCGCCCACGACCGATTGGGTGGCCACATTGTTTCAGGTCACGTCGACGGCATCGGTACCCTTGCCTTCTTTGAGCAAGTGGGTGAAAGCTGGGAACTGCGCGTAGCGGTCCCCACCGCCTTGGCCAAGTTTTTGGCGTACAAAGGCTCCATCACCGTCAACGGCGTGAGCCTTACTGTCAACAACGTCACGGATCTGCCTGCGCACTGCGAAGTCAGCATCAACTTGATTCCTCACACTGTTCAAAACACCGCGCTTGGCAGCCTGAAAGCAGGCGACGCTGTGAACCTGGAAATTGACCTCATTGCAAGGTACGTGGAGCGGATGCTGAGCACCGCGGCCCTCCCCCTTGCATCCCAACCAAAGAAAGCCGCCGAATGACCTCCCCAGTGCCCATTTCCCCCGTCGAAGAGATCGTCGCAGAAATGCGCGCGGGCCGCATCGTCATCCTGGTCGATGAAGAAGACCGCGAAAACGAAGGCGACCTCGTGATTGCCGCCGATCACATCACCGCAGATGGCATCAACTTCATGGCCCGTTATGGCCGTGGGCTGATCTGCCTCACGCTCACACGTGAGCGTTGCGAACGGCTGCGCTTGCCTCCCATGGCCACGCGCAATGGCACCAAACATTCCACCGCGTTCACAGTATCTATTGAAGCCGCTGAAGGTGTCACCACGGGCATTTCTGCCGCCGACCGTGCCCGCACCGTGCAAGCAGCCGTCGCGCCAAACGCCCAAGCGGATGATTTGGTGCAACCAGGCCACATCTTCCCGCTGCAAGCCGTTGACGGTGGTGTGCTGCTCCGCGCCGGTCATACCGAGGCGGGTTGCGACCTGGCCGCGATGGCAGGATGCTCACCCAGTGCCGTGATTTGCGAAATCATGAAAGACGACGGCACGATGGCTCGCCTGCCTGACCTGCAACTGTTTGCAGCAGAGCACGGCCTCAAAATTGGCACCATCGCAGACCTGATCGAATACCGCAGCCGCAATGACTCGCTGATTGAAAAGCTCGGCAGCCGTACCCTGCGAACCGCGCATGGTGAATTCACCGCGCATGCCTTCCGCGACAAACCCACCCAGGGTGTGCATTTGGCGCTTGTCAAAGGCCAATGGCAGGCCACTGACACCGTGTTGGCCCGTGTTCACGAGCCGCTCTCTGTGTTAGACACCTTAGAGCCAGGTCGCTCGATGCACTCATGGGGGCTGGACGCGAGCTTGGCCCGCATCAGTGCAGAAGGCCGTGGCGTTGCAGTGCTGCTCAACTGTGGCGAAAGTGCAGAGCAACTGCTCAGTCAATTTGAAGGCACTGCGCGCGCGGCCCATGCACCCGAGCGCGGTCGCATGGACCTGCGCACCTACGGCATCGGCGCGCAAATCCTGCGTGACTGCGGCGTGCACAAAATCACCTTGATGGCCAACCCACGCCGCATGCCCAGCATGACGGGCTACGGCCTGGAGATCGTGGGCTACTTGCCCAAAGACGCAGGAACTTCAGGCGCAGCCTGACACCTGTTTCAGACCCTCAACACATTGCATAGACAGGTAAACACATATGTTTGGCGCAGACAAAGGGAACCTCAGTTCCGAAGACCACAAACTGGACGGCAAGAAGCTGCACATTGGCATCGTTCAGGCCCGTTTCAACGACAGCATCACCAACGAGTTGGCCAAAGCCTGCCATGCTGAATTGCTGGCTTTGGGCGTGGCTGAAAAGCACATTCAATTGATTCAAGTACCTGGTGCGCTTGAAATCCCCGTGGCCCTTCAGGCCATGGCAGAGAGCGATAAGTTTGACGCCCTGGTGGCCCTGGGGTGCATCATCCGCGGAGAAACTTACCACTTTGAATTGGTGGCGAATGAATCAGGTGCTTGCGTCAGCCGCATCGCCTTGGACTACCAAATCCCCATCGCCAATGCCATCCTGACCACCGACACTGTGGGCCAAGCCCTGGCACGCCAAACCGAAAAAGGCACCGACGCCGCCCGCGTTGCTGTCGAAATGGCCAACCTGTTGGACAGCCTGTCATGAGCACCGACGACAAACCCGCGCGCCAATCTCGCACGGGGCTCACCAGCACGGGCGCACGCAAAGCTGCAGCAAAATCCACCCGCACGCGTGCGCGCGAATTCGCGCTCCAAGCGTTGTACCAACATTTGGTGGGCAAAAACGAAGCCAAGGCCATCGACCTGTTCACACGTGATTTGGCTGGCTTTCACAAAGCCGACTCTGCACACTACGACGCCCTGCTGCACGGGTGCATCGACGAGTCTGATGCGCTTGACGCGTTGATCGTGCCCTTGTTAGACCGCAAGATGGCAGAGATTTCACCGGTCGAGCACGCGGTGATGTGGCTCGGAGCCTATGAGTTCAAACATTGCTTGGACGTGCCTTGGCGCGTCGTGCTCAACGAATACATTGAGTTGGCCAAAGAGTTTGGCGGCACCGATGGGCACAAGTACGTCAACGGTGTGTTGAACGGCCTCGCGCCCCAACTCCGTGCCGACGAAGTGGCCCATGACAAAGCCACACCACGTGCCCCAGCCAAAGACAAGCCCATGGCACCCAGAAAAGACGACGCAGACAACACTGCCGACTGACCCCAGACACCTGAGACCCCACATGCAGAGTCACACCCCCATCGCACCGTTGCGCATTGCCCAGCGGGCGCAGCGCATCGAACCTTTTTATGTGATGGAGGTGGCCAAAGCCGCGTCGCAATTGGGCGCATCGCTGAAAGACAGCAGCGAACCGATGATCTACCTGAACATCGGCGAGCCCGACTTCACAGCCCCTGTGCTGGTGCAAGAAGCGGCAATCAAAGCGATCGAGCGTGGTAACTCGCAGTACACCCAAGCCACGGGTTTGCTCA
Organism: uncultured Burkholderiaceae bacterium; assembly: GCA_964531605.1. Classification (GTDB taxonomy): domain Bacteria; phylum Pseudomonadota; class Gammaproteobacteria; order Burkholderiales; family Burkholderiaceae_C; genus Defluviibacillus. The sequence goes on from CAZHDP010000225.1 coordinate 3,602, forward strand.
GCTTGCGCGAGCGCATCAGCGGTTGGTACAAAAGCCGTTTCGGTGTCGATGTGCCCGCAAGGCGCATTGTGGTCACGGCAGGGGCCTCGGCTGCGTTGCAGTTGGCTTGCTTGGCGCTGATCGAAGCGGGTGACGAGGTGCTCATGCCCGACCCCAGCTACCCGTGCAACCGCCACTTCGTCAGCGCGGCCGAAGGTCAAGCGGTATTGGTGCCCACCACCGCAGAAGAACGCTACCAGCTGAGTGCGGCCAAAGTGGAAGCAGCCTGGGGCCCGCGCACCCGAGGCGTCTTGCTGGCCTCACCGTCCAACCCCACAGGCACGTCGATTCACCCGGCTGAGCTGCGCAAGATCCATGAAGTGGTCACCCGGCGCGGTGGCATCACGCTGATCGATGAGATCTACCTGGGCCTGAGCCATGACGAGGCATTTGGTCAAAGCGCCTTGGGCATCGATGACCACATCATCAGCATCAACAGCTTTTCCAAATACTTCAACATGACCGGATGGCGCTTGGGCTGGCTGGTCGTCCCTGACAGCTTGGTCGACGTCGTGGAACGCATTGCCCAAAACCTCTTCATCTGCGCCAGCACCTTGGCGCAGCACGCGGCACTGGCCTGCTTTGAAGCGGACAGCTTGAAAGAATACGAACGCCGACGCGCCGAATTCAAAGCCCGGCGCGACTTTTTCATTCCAGCGTTGCAGTCCATGGGATTGTCCGTGCCTGTCATGCCAGATGGTGCGTTTTACGCCTGGGCTGATTGCAGCGCGGTGTGCCAGCGCTTGGGCATCAAAGACAGCTGGGACTTCTCTTTTGAAGTCATGAACCGTGCCCATGTTGCCATCACTCCAGGTCGCGACTTTGGCGTGAACGGCATGGAACGGTTCGTGAGGTTCTCAACGGCCAACAGCTTGCCACAATTGGAAGAATCAGTTCGACGCTTGCGCCACATGCTGCAAGCTTGAAAAAGGGCCACGGACCATGCAAGCCGGTGCAATAAACGCCCCTGTAAACGCCCCCGTGAACGTTCCTTTTGCCTTCCCGATCCGGGTGTACTGGGAAGACACCGACGCGGGCGGCATTGTGTTCTATGCCAACTACCTGAAGTTTTTCGAACGTGCTCGGACAGAATGGCTGCGCTCGCTTGGCGTTCAACAACAAGCGCTGCGCGAGGCCACAGGTGGCATGTTCGTGGTGATCGAAACCAGCCTCAAATACCATCTCCCCGCCCGGCTGGACGATCAACTGCTGGTGACTGCCACCATCAAAGACATGGGCCGTGCCGGCATGACACTGCTGCAAACTGCGCTATCAATTCAAGAGCAAAATGGCACACCCCAGCCGCTTGAGCCAGCGCTGTTGTGCGAAGGCAGCATCCGCATCGGCTGGGTGGATGCCGCCACGCTGCGCCCAGCACGCATCCCGAACGTGGTGCTAGACGCTTTAGCGTCAACAAAACGCCAAGGAGAGGCGTTGAACTGAAGGCCGCAGCTGAGCCTGGTTCCGACGCCCCTTTTTTATTCGACTTCACACCTCACCAAGAGCCCCCATGAACCAAGACATGTCCATCCTGACCCTGGTCCTCCACGCGAGCTGGGTGGTGCAAGCCGTGATGCTGTTGTTGCTGGGCGTGTCCATAGCCAGCTGGGCCACGATCTTCAGAAAGCTGATCGCTTTGGCCCGCATCAAAAAACTGAACGAGCAGTTCGAGAACAACTTTGGTGTCAGCAAAAGCCTGAACGAACTCTTCGCAACCGCCAGCAAGAATGCCCAGACCTCAGGCCCCATGGAGCGGATTTTTGGCAGCGGCATGCAGGAGCTGCAAAAACTGCGCGAACGTCGCATCAACGATGTGGGTACTTTGATGGACGGCATTCGCCGGGCCATGCGCGTGAGCTACCAGCGCGAGATGGACTCTGTCGAATCCAACCTGTCGTTTTTGGCCTCTGTGGGCTCGGTCTCACCGTATGTCGGCTTGTTTGGCACCGTGTGGGGCATCATGCACGCGTTCACGGGCCTTGCAGGCTTGCAGCAAGTCACCCTGTCCACCGTGGCACCTGGCATTGCCGAAGCGCTGGTGGCCACCGCGATTGGCCTGTTTTCAGCCATTCCTGCGGTGATCGCTTACAACCGGTTTGCACGCGACATTGACCGCGTGGCCATTCGGCTCGAAACCTTCATTGAAGAGTTCTCCAACATCCTGCAACGCAACCTTGGGAGCACGGCGCCCCAAGCGCCAGGAACGGCAGGGCGCTGACCATGGCTGCAGTCGTCTCACGGGGCCGTGGTCGCCGGACCATCAACGAAATCAACATGGTGCCCTTCATTGACGTGATGCTG
>CAZHDP010000226.1:0-5897 GCA_964531605.1 uncultured Burkholderiaceae bacterium
AACGACTGGCGGCACGTCCTCGCTGTTGCGAAACACGTTCACCAGGTCGATCTGCTCATGCTGCGCGGCCTCGGTCAGTGATCGGTAGACCTTTTCACCCAAGATGGTGTCTGCATTGGGGTTCACGGGGATGATCCGGTAGCCCTTGGCTTGCATGATTTTCGACACACCGAAACTTTCTCGGTGAGGTTTGGGCGATAGGCCGACCACTGCAATGGTTTTGCAGTGGTTGAGGATCCAAGCGATGTCTTGCACTTCGGTCATGGTGGGGTATTTCAGGGGCAGATTTTCACAATGTGGCGATGACCGAGCGCACCTCGTCCACGCTCAAAATCTCAGACAGGACCACGGGGGCCTGACCGGGTTTGTAAAACACGTAGACCGGCACACCATTTCTGCCCAAACTCGCCAACGCTGCGGTGATGGCAGGGTCGCGGCGGGTCCAATCGGCTTGCAACAGCGCGATGTGTTTGGCCGACAAGTCGGCGCGCACTTGCGCGTTGGCCAAGGTGGTTTTCTTGTTGTACTGGCAGGTCACGCACCACGCGGCGGTGAAATCCACGAACACCGTTTGGCCTTGGGCTTGCAATTCGTTGACGCGCTGGGTTGTCCAGGGTTGCCAGTCCGCGGCAGAGGCTGTTGGTCCTGATGCCGTCGATGTGTTGTCGGTACTTGGGGCCAAGACCACAGGTCCCAGACCGATGACCAAGGCCAGCAGACTCGCACCACTCAAACTGGCAAGAAGTATGCGACTGCGACCTGACAGGCTCAAGGCCCATACCAGCAGGCTCATCGTCAGCAGCAGCGCCAGCAGTGCGCCAGCGCCGTCCATGCCGGACTGTTGTCCCAGTACCCACACCAGCCACACCACGGTTGCCAGCATCGGGAAGGCCATGAAGCGCCGCAGCACATCCATCCAAGCACCTGGCTTCGGCAGGGCGCGGGCCACACCTGGGATGCTGCTCGCCAGCAGATAGGGCAGGGCCATGCCCACGCCGATGGCTGCAAACACGCTCAAGGCTTCCAACGGCGGCAAGGCAATCGCCAGCCCCAGGGATGCACCCATGAACGGCGCAGTGCAAGGTGAAGCCACCGCCACTGTCAGCACCCCTGACAGCAAGGCATTGGCCACGGGGTGTTGGGTCTGTGCGGTCATGGCACGGGAAGGCAGCACCATGCCCACCTCAAACACGCCCAACAAATTCAAGGCGATCAGCGTGAACAAGGTGGCCAGCGCTGCCACCATGGCGGGTGATTGCAGTTGAAAGCCCCAACCCAATTGTTCGCCCCCGGCGCGCAAGGCCAACAGCAGCCCGCCCAGCGCGATGAACGAGAGCACCACACCGGCGGTGTAGGCCAGCCCTTGCTGGCGCAAATGGCTCCGGGTGTCTCCTTGATGGGCTGCCTGTGCAAAGCCCAGTACTTTGATGGCCAGCACAGGGAACACGCAGGGCATCAGGTTCAGGATCAGGCCCCCCAATACGGCGCCAAGCAGGGCCATCCACAGGCCAAGTGAGGGCGCAGGGGTGGGTGTTGTTGTGCTTTTGTTTTGGGCCGCATTGTTGGCCAGTGCGGCTTGTAAAGCGGGTGAGACACCAGACGCCGTCACCCCTTGGGGCCAAGTACCTGTGACCGCCGGTTCCATGCGCCAGTGGCTCCCGGACAAACCCACCACCATGGGGAAATGGCTGGGCGCTGCGCTGCGTTGGGGCGACAGGGGGACTTCGGCTGTCCAGGTGTTGCCCGTCCAGGCCTGCGTCCACTGGGCGGCGGTTTCGATCACCTCGGGCGTTTCTGGAAAGAAGTCCAGTGTTTGCCCCTGCAACTTCGCAGGCAGCCCCGTCAGACTGAGTTTCAGCGCATTGCCCGCCAGCGTGACACTGCTGTTGCCTTGGAAGGTTTGTGGTTGCGCGGCGAAGCTGGCGTCAAAGGCAGCGCCGTTCAAGGCCGTGGTGCTTTTGACCGACACCTTGAGCAAAAATTCGCCGTCCTCAGGAATGCACTCCTTGCGGCAGACCAACCAAGAGGCCTTGAGTTTGACCTCCAGTTCATGGCCCAACATCGGTGGTTTGAAGGTCGGTGTGATGGTCAGCGGTACAGGCAGCAACACCTGGCCTTCGTAACCGTAGTTGGCCAAGGTGCCTGCTGAGGTGCCAATCGCGATCTTGTGGGGCACTGGCCAGGCGATGTCTCCGGCCACGATCCCAGAGGGAAGCTGCCATTCCAGTACGGTGGGCAGGCCTGAATCCCCTGAATTTTTCCAGTACGTGTGCCAGTCTGGCTGGTGCGTCAGTTGCAGTCCCACCCATACCGGCTTGCCGGGTTCGATGCCTTGTGGCGCGTGAGCCATCAATTCAGCGCGCACGCGTTCTGTGACCACCACTGCTTTGGGGGTGCCCTGAGCGGCAACTTCTGCGAAAAGGCCTGCCCAGAGTGGCAAGAGCAACAAAATATGGAGAAAGCGTCGGAGGAACAAGGAGAACGTCATGGGATCAGGCGTGGACAATGGCCGTTGGAGCCACAGCGGCCCGCAATGGTTCCTTCCTCAGCGCTGTGGCGTTGACCCAAAACGGTGGTCCAGGTCTTGGTGAAAGCCCAGGTCCACCAGATCGCAGAATTCGGCGTACGTGATGCTGGAGGAGGTGCCTGATGGTACTTTGCCAGCATGCTGAAGGCTGCTCAGTGCGCCGGACATGGCCTTGACCGCGGTGAACAAGGCCGTCAAAGCATAAAAAACAACGCTGAAGCCCATGTCTTGCAGCTCTTGTGCACTCAACGCCACGGTTTCGTTGCCGTCCACAATCGACACCACTTTCGGCCCGGGCACGGCGCGGGCAATCGCCTGCACCTCTGCGATGGTTTTGATGCCATCGACAAACACCAGGTCTGCGCCGGCTTCTTGGTAACGGTGGGCACGGCGGATGGCCTCGTCGATGCCGCTGGCTGGCAAGGCATCTGTGCGGCCAATGATCAACAGCTCATCTTGGCCTCTGGCCTCGATGGCACACTGCAGTCGAAGCACGCTCTCGGCTTCGTCCATCAGCCGCACGCCAGCCATTTGTCCGCAGCGTTTGGGCGCGACCTGGTCTTCGAGGTGGATGGCCGCAACCCCCGCCTGGATGTATTCGCGAACGGTGCGGTGGATGTTGGACGGGCCACCGTACCCGGTGTCGGCATCGGCAATGATGGGAATGTCCACCACACGGGCCATGTCCCGGGCGTGGGTGGTCATTTCTGTCTGGCTCAGCAAGCCAATGTCTGGGGTACCCAGGCGACTGGCCGTGGCACCAAAGCCTGTCATGTAGACAGCGGGAAACCCCGCTTTTTGCACCAACCGGGCAGTCAAGGCATCGGGCGCACCCGGGGCCATGATGATCTTGCCCTGCTGCAGCAAGGTGGTCAGTGAGGTGGCTGTGGTCATGGGCCCGTCCGTGATGCGTTTACTTTTCGATGGTCAACTTTGACAACACGCCTTTGAAGTTCTCTCGGTCGGCGAGGATGGCGCTTTGGAACACATCGGCCTCAGCGTAGGCATAGCCGAGGTTGCTCTTTTCCAGGGTCTCTTTGAACGAGGACTCTGCCGCCGCCTTGCGGGTCATCACCCGAAGGCTCTCGACCACGTCAGCGGGCGTGCCCTTGGGGACGGCCAAGCCGCGCCATGCGCCCACAGACAAATCGATTTTGCGTTCTTTCAAGGTCGGCACTTGGGTGAAATGGCCTGCCAAGCGCTGGTCTGACATCACCGCCAAAGTGCGCAATTTGCCGCTGATGATGTGTTGAACCACTTCGCCTGGGCTCACGGTAACGGCATCCACATGCCCACCGAGCAAGCTCAGCACGGCAGGGTTGCCCCCTTGGAATGGCACGTGGTTGAAGGTCGTGCCGGTTTTATCTGCCAAGGCAACAGCCGCCACATGCCACACGTCACCTACCCCACCGTTGCCGACCTTGGCTTGGCCTGGGTTGCTTTTGGCGTGTGCCAAAAAGTCTTCCAAGGTTTTCCAGGGCGATTCTGCGCGCACGGTCAGTGCAGACGGGTCGTTGTTGATGCGGGCAATGGGGATGTAGTCTTCCACCACCACTTTGGTCAGGTTCAGCGCGGGGAGGATGGCCAAATTGACGGTGATGACGCCCATTTTGTAACCATCCGGCTTGGACGTGGCAACCTCGGTGAACCCGATGGAGCTGGCAGCGCCTGGGCGATTGACCACCACCACCGGTTGGCTGAAATGCTTTTTGGCCGCATCCGCAAAAGACCTCGCCACGATGTCAGTGCCCCCACCAGCAGAGGCTGCCACCACCAATTCCACGGGCTTGGTCGGGTAGTCCGCCGCGTGAACACTGAGCATGGGCGCCGCGCTGAGACTCAAAAGCACAAATGCGCGGCGGGATGCCTGGGCGGCATGGGGGAAGAAGGTCATCAAGTGTCTCCTGGTGTTGGACTGGCAAAGGTGACATCGCCTGCCGCGGCACCCGTTCGATGCGGGGTTGCGGCTCGACTGTCGCGTTTCAGTGTAGTGGTCACACCCTGGACGCGGTGTTGCCATGGAGACTGTGCAGGCCTGTGCCCGCAGCGCCAGGTGTCACACCATGGCTTTGGTCCCCGCTTTGGGCAAGGGCAGGGCCGTTTTGTAGCGCACTTGCTTGAGCGCAAAGCTGGATCGGATTTTGTCGATGCCAGGAATGGGGGTGAGCTGCTCCAAGATGAATTTCTCCAAAGCCGCAATGTCGGCCACGGCCACGCGGATCAGGTAGTCGCTGTCACCGGTCATCAGGTAGCACTCCATCACCTCATCGTGCTCCGCAATGCGCTGTTCAAACTCAGCCAAAGCCGCTTTGCTTTGGCTTTGCAGGCTGATGGAAATGAACACGTTCAGACCGATGCCGAGCGCTTTGGCATTGGTCAGGGCCACATAGCGCTCAATCACGCCCGCGGCCTCCATGGCTTTGACGCGCGCGAGGCAGGGCGAGGGTGACAGGTGCACACGGCGGGCCAGTTCCACGTTGCTCAGGCCACCGTCTTGTTGCAAAGCGTCCAAAATGCGGTAATCGACTGTGTCAAGCATGTTGTTCTTTATGTTTTGTTATTGGCGGCATTTTATGCTTTGAATGTGTTGATGGGGTGCTCATTTCGGCACCCTGTGCCAAGCGATGTTGCTCACAATGTTGGGCATGAATGCCCCGTACCTCCCCTTTGATGCCCACGCTCTGACATCGGTTGATTTGCGTGACGATGACCCCCAGGAAACCGCCGAGTGGCGCGAAGCGTTTGCTTCTTTGCTCGCTGCCGAAGGACCTGAACGTGCCAAGTTTGTATTGGATGCTTTGGCCGCACAGGCTCGTGAAGCCCGCGTGGGCTGGCAGCCCGAGTTGTGCACTCCCTATGTGAACACCATTGCTGTGGACCAACAGCCCGTGTTTCCGGGTGACTTGGCGATTGAGGAGCGGCTGGCCAGCCTGATGCGCTGGAATGCGCTGGCCATGGTGGCCAAGGCCAACCAGGCCTACGGGGAGTTGGGTGGGCACATTGCGAGCTATGCCAGTGCGGCCGACTTGTTTGAGATCGGTTTCAACCATTTCTTTCAGGCCCGCAACGACCAACCGGGGCGTGAACACCGAGGTGACCTGGTGTTTTTTCAGCCGCACAGTGCCCCTGGGGTCTATGCCCGCGCTTACCTCGAAGGTCGTCTGACCGAGCACGACTTACAGCATTACCGCCAAGAGTTGACCAGCCCGCAGGCCCTCACGGGCACTGGCGCGCGGGGCTTGTGCAGCTATCCGCACCCGTATTTGATGCCGGATTTCTGGCAGTTCCCCACCGGCTCGATGGGCATCGGGCCGATCAGCTCGATCTACCACGCGCGCTTCATGCGTTATTTAACGCACCGACAACTGCT
>CAZHDP010000227.1:0-5881 GCA_964531605.1 uncultured Burkholderiaceae bacterium
TCGCGTCAATCACAAACCACTCGTGCACGACCTCAGCGGGTTTTGCGCTGAAAGTTGACATGAGGTTTCTCTTTTAAGGGAGGGTTTGACCAACCTACGGGGTTGGTGTCCGTTGAGCTCTTTTCCACGGTCGGCACTCCTCTACAGGGAATCTCTTAGGTGGGGATTTGTCGGGGTGTTGCCACCTTGACGGTCTTCGCCGCGGAGCCACAAAAGCGCTGCGAAGCCTTCCATTATACGAAGTTTTCGGCTTTCGGGGTACCATTCGGCCATGTTCAGTTACCGCCACGCCTTCCACGCGGGCAATCATGCCGATGTGCTCAAGCACACCGTCTTGATCGCCATCCTCAAGCATTTGACCGAAAAAGACGCGGCGCTGACGGTGGTGGACACCCATGCCGGTGCAGGCTTGTACCGTTTGGACGGCGATTACTCTTCCAAGGGCGGTGAGGCCACCGATGGCATTGTGAAGCTCTTCGCGGCCTTGGCGCCCGCCAATCCGGCGGATGTCGCCATCGACAACATCGCCCCTGCGCTGCAAGACTACCTTGACATGGTCGCCAGCTTCAATCCCGGCGGCAAACTCAAGGTGTACCCCGGGTCACCTTTCGTTGTGCAAAGCCTGCTGCGCGAAGCGGCGCGTGACAAGCTCAAGCTGTTTGAGCTGCACCCGACCGACCACAAAGCGCTGACCGGCAACATCGCCCAGTTGGAAGTCGGGCGGCAAGTGGCCGTGGCGCGCCAAGACGGCTTTGAAGGGCTGAAATCATTTTTGCCCCCGCCCGTTTCCGCAGGGGGCTCGCGCCGGGCCTTGGTGCTGATGGACCCCAGCTACGAGATGAAGACCGACTACGCCCGCGTGTCGGCCAGCATCCAGGACAACCTCAAGCGGTTTGCCACAGGCACCTACGCCGTGTGGTACCCCGTCATCCCTCGGCCCGAGGCGCATGAATTGCCCCGCCGCCTGAAAACCTTGGCCAACCAGGCGGGCAAATCCTGGTTGCACGCCACGCTGAACATTGGTCAACCCCCAGAGATGAAAACGGTCACGTTGCCAGACGAGCGCGCACCTCGCCCAGGTTTGACCGCCAGTGGCATGTTCATCATCAACCCACCGCACACCCTGAAAGCTGCGCTGAATTTGGCGCTGCCGCAGATGTTGCAGGTTTTGGGGCGTGGCCGAGGCAAGGGCTGGACCGTCGATTCCTGACGGGTCCTGACCGGGCGCTCTTGGTCCTAGGGCAAGTCCTGATAGGGGGCCTCGAATTAACCGACCAATCGGTTGGTTAATTCGATATACTGCCGCCACGCGCCTGCAGCCGCACATGCCCGAGCCTGTTGTTCGGGTCGGTTGGGCGTCACGGAGACTTGCCCCATGTACACCCAAGCGCTGGACGTTCCCGATCCCCAGGCCGCCGCTGCCGCACCCAACCTCAAGGCTGTGGCGCGTCCTGGCACAGCACAAGAATTGGCATTGCAGGCCCAATTCGATGCCCGCATCGATGCCGATGGCAAGATCGAGCCCAAAGATTGGATGCCTGACGCGTACCGCAAAACCCTGGTGCGCCAAATCAGCCAGCATGCCCACAGCGAAATCATCGGCATGCAACCCGAGGGCAACTGGATCAGCCGTGCGCCCAGCCTCAAGCGCAAAGCGATTTTGATCGCCAAGGTGCAAGACGAGGGCGGCCACGGCCTCTACCTCTACAGCGCCGCCGAAACCCTGGGCACCAGCCGTGACCAAATGCTTGACGCTTTGCACACGGGCAAAGCCAAATACAGCAGCATCTTCAACTACCCCACGCTCACCTGGGCCGACGTGGGCGTGATCGGCTGGCTGGTGGACGGTGCGGCCATCATGAACCAGATCCCCCTGTGCCGTTGCTCCTACGGCCCATATGGTCGGGCGATGGTCCGGGTGTGCAAAGAAGAGAGCTTCCACCAACGCCAAGGCTACGAAAGCCTGCTGGTCATGATGCAAGGCACCCCAGCCCAGCGCGACATGGTGCAAGACGCTGTCAACCGCTGGTGGTGGAAGTGCTTGGCCATGTTTGGCCCACCTGACACCGACAGCCCCAACAGCGGTCAAGGCATGCGCTGGGGCATCAAACGCATCAGCAACGACGATTTGCGCCAACGCTTTGTCGATGCCACGGTGCCTCAAGCCCAGGTGTTGGGGGTGACGCTGCCCGATCCCGACTTGAAGTGGAACGAGGCCCGCCAGCACCATGATTACGGTCAGATCGATTGGGATGAGTTCTGGGCCACCGTCAACGGCAACGGCCCGTGCAACAAAGAACGTTTGGCCACCCGCGTCAAAGCCCACGCCGATGGCGAATGGGTGCGTGCCGCCGCCATGGCCCATGCCGCCAAACAACAGGCCAAACAACAGGCAGAAGCACAAGGTCAACACCACACAGCCCAGGAGGCCGCATGAGCAACCCGTCGTCTACCCCCGCCCTCAAAGAGTGGCCGTTGTGGGAAGTGTTTGTGCGATCCAAGCAAGGCCTGGAGCACAAACATTGCGGCAGCCTGCACGCTGCAGATGCCCCACAGGCACTGCAAATGGCGCGCGATGTGTACACCCGGCGCCAAGAAGGCGTGAGCATTTGGGTGGTGCCCTCTGCCTCGATCACTGCCAGCGAACCAGACGACAAAGCCGAGTTCTTTGAACCGGCCGCCGATAAAATTTACCGCCACCCCACGTTCTACAGCATCCCCGATGAAGTGGGGCACATGTGATGGGCGCGGTCGTTCAACAGGCCATGTCTGTCACCACTGCCCCCTCGGCATACCTGCTGCATTTGGCGGACAACGCGCTGGTCTTGGGCCAGCGCAATGCGGAATGGTGTGGCCACGGCCCGGTGATCGAAGAAGACATCGCGATGGCCAACATCAGCCTGGATTTGATTGGCCAGTCACGCCTGCTGTACCAGCATGCGGCCGCTTGTCTTGGTGATGGAAGCACCGAAGATCGCTTGGCGTACTTTCGGGATGCACCGCAGTTCTTGAACTATGTGGCGCTGGAATTGCCCCACCGCACGGCCTTTGCGCCGTCAGTGAGCACTGACAAAGATTACGCGGTCACCATCGTGCGCAACTTTTTGTACGCCAGTTTGATGCTGTTGGTGTGGGACGGTTTGCAGCACTCGCATGATGCTCAACTGGCGGCCATTGCCGCCAAAAGCCTCAAGGAAACGCGTTACCACGTGCGCCACAGCACGGATTGGCTGGTCCGTTTTGGCGATGGCACGGCCGAGTCCCATGCCCGCGCTCAAGCGGCGTTGGACCACTTGATGCCCTACACACAAGAGTTCTGGACCGTCAGCCCGGTTGAGCGCGAAGTTGCCGCGCTTGGTGTGGGGGTGAACATGGCCGACCTCAAATCCGCTTGGGATGCGGCTGTCGACGCGGTGCTGGCCCAAGCCACCTTGCAACGATCCCCAACCACAGGGCACGTGACCCAAGGCAAGCAGGGCCAACACTCCGAGCATTTGAGCTACTTGCTGGCCGAGATGCAAAGCCTGGCCCGTGCCCATCCTGACGCCCAATGGTGAGCCACGAAGCGCCCTCTGGTTCGGATTTGGCCGCTCAAGCGTGGCAAGTGCTGGAAAGCGTGTGCGACCCCGAAATCCCCGTCGTGTCTTTGCGTGAGCTTGGCGTGCTGCGCTCGGTGACGGCAAGCGAGGTGGATGCCCCTGCCAGGGTTGAGGTGGTCATCACCCCCACCTACAGCGGCTGCCCCGCCATGGGCCAGATGGAAGACGATGTCAACGCCGCGCTGAAGGCTGCGGGCATTGCGGCCACGGTGCGTACCGTCTTGGCCCCTGCCTGGACCACCGATTGGATGAGCGACACCGCGCGTGACAAGCTCAAAGCCTACGGCATCGCACCGCCAGGGCGCGTTCGCGAGGCTGGTGCGGTGAGCCCAGGTCACACCGTGGTCCAGTTTGCTCCTAAATCAGTAGCTAAAAAAGGCCGTGGATACAGCGGTAAAGCTGGTTTTGAATCCGAAGATGTGGCCTGTCCGCGTTGCGACAGCACCAACACCACCGAGACCTCGCACTTTGGCTCCACCGCGTGCAAGGCCATGTACAAGTGTCTCGATTGCCTAGAGCCGTTTGACCATTTCAAACCGTACTGACTTCACTGCACAGACCTGCCATGTCCGCTCCTCAATTCCATGACCTCACCGTTTTGCGCGTCTGCCCCGAGGCCGAAGGCGCAGTGGCCGTTACCCTGGCGGTGCCAGACGCGTTGCGCGCCGTGTTCCACTTTGAGCCCGGGCAGTTTCTGACCCTGCGCGCCACCCTCCAAGGCCAAGACGTGCGCCGCAGCTATTCCATCTGCAGCACGCCCAGCCGCTTGGCACAGCGTGGCGAGTTAGAGGTGGGCATCCGAGCGGTCGATGGGGGGCTTTTTTCGACCTGGGCGGTGCACGAACTCCAAGCGGGTGCCGTCCTGCGGGTGATGCCGCCTGATGGCCGCTTTGTGGTTAGGCGCCCGCGTGCGCTGCACCGCGTGGGCTTTGCTGCAGGCTCGGGCATCACGCCGATCTTGTCCATCATCGCCAGCACGCTGGAAACGCAAGCCCAGGCGAAGTTCACCCTGGTGTACGGCAACCGTCGCATGGCCAGCGTGATGTTCAACGAGGCCTTGCAAGACCTGAAAGACCGCTACCCCGACCGTCTGACGCTCATCCACGTGCTGTCACGTCAGGCCCAAGAAGTGGACTTGCTGCAAGGCCGCATCGACGGCGATAAAGTGCGCGCCATCATCGACGCGCTGTTGCCCGTGGGCAGCATGGACGAGGTGTTCATCTGCGGCCCTGAAGCCATGATCGACGCCACGCATGCCGCCTTGGTCGCGTCTGGCGTGCCTGAGCGGCAAGTGCACAGCGAGCGCTTCACGTCGGCCACGCCATCAACGAGCGTCAAACCACGGGCCTCTGGCGAAGGTGCCGCCACCGTCGGGTCTGCGCTCAGTTTGGTGCTGGATGGCAAACGCCATGAATTGCGCATTCAACCCAATGAACACGTGCTGGACGTGGCGCTGAACGCAGGTTTGGATTTGCCCTACTCCTGCAAGGCGGGGGTGTGCTGTACCTGCCGTGCCAAGGTGCTGGAGGGCCAAGTCCACATGGACAAAAACTTCACCCTGGAACAGTGGGAAGTGGACAAGGGCTTTGTGTTGACCTGCCAAGCAAGGCCCTTGACGGCCAACGTGGTCGTCAGTTTTGACGACCGCTGAGCACCACCGGGGTGGGCCGAGGCCTCACCGTGTGCAGCGCTGCAGGTAGTTGTCCTCAAAGCGTTTCAGGTCCACTTTTTCGCCCTCACTCAGGTCGGTGCGCGCTTTTTTAGTCGCCAAAATGCGTTTGGACTCCAGGCACATCTGGCTTTGAATGGTTTCGCGCTCAGCCTCTTTTTTGGCTTGCAGCTGGGCTTGTGCCACCGCTTCTCGGTTTTCTTTGATGGCACCGTAGCGGTCTTGCTGTGCACGCCGGTAGGCGTCAGATTCTTCTTGGGCACACTCTTTGCGGTAGTTCTGCTGCAACTCTTGCTTGGTGTTCATCGATAAGCCCCGCACGTCGGCTGTGCGTATCGCGTCGAGCATCGAAGTGCAACGCCCGCTCAAATTGCGTGCATGCTCCGGCAAGGGCTGCGCTTTGGGCACACCAGGGTAGGGCGTATTGGGATAGTTTGTGGCGTTACCCTGAACAAAGGTTTGGGCTTGCACGTGCGGCATGGCCCACATCAGGGCCAAGATACCGACAACAACCCCCTGAAATACTGACCTGTTCACCGTGCACTCCCTCTGTTGCAGACCGTTTGTGACGCTTTGTCCGAACGGCAAATCAATCATGAACCGGGCGTTCAAT
>CAZHDP010000228.1:0-5876 GCA_964531605.1 uncultured Burkholderiaceae bacterium
AGCACCCTGAAGCCATCCCCTCGATCATGCGCGGCACGCCCGTGTGGGTGTGGGGCCTGTTGGCTGGACTGGTCGCACTGGGTGTGAGCCAATTGCGCGGCCGCCAGATCAGCTTGGTGCGCGCACTGGTGTTGCCCATCGTCATGACGGCCATGGCCTTGCTGGGTCTGGCCTCTACCTTTGCCAACAACGGCCACATGGTCAGCGCACTGCTGACCTGGGTGATGACGGTTGCGGTCACCGTCGCGGTGCTGTCCCGCACCCTTTCGACCTCAGGGTGGTACGACGCCACCCACAAGCGCTTTGACTTGCCTGGCAGCTGGGCGCCGCTGGCCCTGATTTTGGGCATCTTTTTCACCAAGTACCTGGTGGGCGTGGAAACCGCCATGAACCCCAGCGCCTTTGCAGCACCAGACGCGGCCGTCGCCTTGTCTGCCCTGTATGGTTTGTTCAGTGGCGTCTTCATTGCCCGCACCTGGCTGCTGGTTCGGTTGGCGCAGCGCCACACACCGCCAGCACTGCAAACCGCCTGAGCGATGGCTGGCTGACACGCACTTGTCTCTGTTTACTTTCACAGTTCCCTTTCACTGGTCCGTTTTAACTTGCGCTCTGCGCCTCGCCTGATGCTCCCCCTAACACCCCCCCTCTTGCGCCGCTTGGCCTTGTGCACGGGCTTGCTCGCTGGCTTGCTCACGTGTTTCACTGCCAGTGCCACCATGGTCGGTACTGGATTGACGGTGTTGCCCGAAACCGCCACTCGCGGCCCGGTGACGGTGTTCTACCCCAGCAGCAGCCCCAGCGAAGCGGTGAAGCGCGGCCCGTTCACATTGAATCTGGCGCTCCAAGGCGCAGTGTTGCCGGGCAACGGCCGCTTGATCGTGGCGTCACACGGGTCAGGCGGCAACCCTTGGCCCATGACGGATTTGGCGACCAGCCTGGTGCAAGCGGGGTACGTGGTGGCCATGCCCGAACACGAGGGCGACAACTACCGCAGCATGCACTTGGTCGGGCCCGAGAGCTGGAAACGCCGCCCTGCGGAGGTGTCGGCAGCCATCGACGCGGTACAGGCAGACGCGCGCTTTGCGCCGCTGATCGACTTCACACGCGTCGGCGTGTACGGCACCTCGGCAGGCGGCATCACAGCGTTGATCATGGGCGGTGCCCGTTGGTCACCTCAGCGCTTTCAGCAGCACTGCCTGGCCCACATGGAAGACGACTTCAACGCCTGCGTGGGGCTGGTCACCAGCCTCAAAGGCAACTGGGCAGATGGCCTCAAAACCACCGTGGCCCGCTGGTTTCACCGCCTGCGCTTCAACGACGCCACCGACCATCACCATGACGACCCTCGCGTCAAAGCAGTGATTGCCTCAGTGCCCATGGCCGCACCCATCGACATGACCAGCCTGGCACAGCCCAAAGCGACCATCGGGCTGATGATTGCCCAGCAAGACACTTGGCTGCACCCGCGCTTTCACGTGAATGCGGTGCGGGCCGCCTGCACCTCATGCGCCGTGCTGTGGGACGACGCCAAAGCGGGGCATGGGTCTTTGTTTTCGCCCTGGCCGCTGGACTTGGCGCAAAGCATCAGCCCGCTGCTGGTCGATCCACCCGGCTTTGACCACGGCAGCCTGCCCGCCGTGTATGCCCGCATGGGTGAATTTTTCACCCAACACCTAAAATCCCCATGAACACGACACACACCATGGCACGCCTGAACAACATCACCAACGCCTCTGACGACGACATCGACCGCCTTGCCCGCAAGCGTGCTGGCGCCAAACTGGGCTGGTACGTCCATGCCACGGTCTTCGTGCTGGTGAACCTGGGGCTGTACCTGATGTCAGCCGAGGCCTTTGGCACCCGAACGTGGTCCATCAAGCCCGTGCTGGGATGGGGCCTGGGCCTGCTGATGCACGGCATTGCGGTGTTTGTGCTGGGCTCGGGTGGCGGCATCCGCGAACGCATGGTGCAAAAAGAGCGCGAGCGGTTGCTGCGCCAGCGCGACGGGCAGTGACCTGCCGTGAAATCAATGCGCTTGACCTTCCCCATCGACTGGAACCAAAAGCTCCGATACCTGCTGCAAGTCATCGCCATGGCGATGGCGATTTCGGCCATCCAGTACGCCTTTCAGCCTGAGCGCCCGTATGAGGTGCCGATGCGCTACTCGCTGTGCATCTCGATTTGCACCTGGTTCATGATCGACTTTGGCCGTCATTTTTTCGAGTCGGCCAAAGAAACCGGCTGGCCCATGAGTTTGGGTGGCTTCGGCTTGCAGCTGTCTTCCATCGTTGCGGGCTACTTGGTGGGGACGCTGGTGGGCGACTGGTGGTGCGGCTGGCCTGGGGGATCGTTCGCACCAGAGAACCGGGATCAATTGCGCAACTCGATCTTGATCACCGCGGTGGCGGGCACCACCTTCACCTACTACTTCTACAGCATCAGCAAAAGCGCTTACCTTGAAACCCGCATGGGCGAAGTCACGGCGCAGGCCAATGAGGCGCGGCTCAAGCTGCTGGAGACCCAGCTGGAACCCCACATGATGTTCAACACCCTGGCCAACCTGCGGGTGTTGATCAGCGTAGACCCTGTCGCGGCGCAGCGCATGCTCGACCACATGATCGCCTACCTGCGCGCCACGCTGGGGGCCTCGCGCAGCGCCACGCACAGCCTGCAAGCCGAGTTTGACCGGCTGCGCGATTACCTGGAACTGATGTCGGTGCGCATGGGCGCGCGCATGCACTACACGCTGGACCTGCCCACCGAGCTGCGTGACCACACCATCCCCACCCTGCTGCTGCAGCCCTTGGTCGAAAACAGCATCAAGCACGGCCTGGAACCCCAGGTTGACGGCGGCAGCATCACGGTGCGCGCCAGCCGCGACAGCACCCTGCAACACCTGACCCTGACCGTGGAAGACACTGGGGCGGGCCTTGCCGACACCAACCCCAAGACAGCACCCCTGGCGGTCAACGCCACCGAGGGTGGCTTTGGGCTGGCCCAGGTGCGGGAGCGTTTGCGCACCTTGTATGGCCCCCGAGCCACCTTGAGCATCGGCCCTGGCACGGGGACGGCACATCGCCCTGGCGGCGGTGCCTGCGTCACCCTGCACATCCCACTGAATGCCACGCCATGAACACAGCGCCATGAATCCCACAGCCCTGATCGCTGAAGACGAGCCCTTGCTGGCCATGGCGCTGCGTGCTGAGTTGGGTCGCGTCTGGCCTGCACTGCAAATCCTCGCCACCGTGGGTGACGGCCTGTCTGCGGTCACACAAGCGCTCGCCTTACAGCCCGATGTGCTGTTTTTTGACATCCGCATGCCGGGGCTTGATGGCCTGGACGCCGCCGCCGAGTTGGCCGACGCGTGGCCCACGGGCGACGGTGCCAAACCGTTTCCGCAACTCGTGTTCACGACCGCCTACGACCAATACGCTGTGCGCGCCTTTGAAGTGCATGCGGTGGACTACCTGCTCAAGCCGATTCAAACTGACCGCTTGCACAAGGCCGTGGACAAACTCAAGCAAACCTGGGATGCATCCAGCCTGCAAATCGCTTCAAAAACCATAGCAAACAATGGCGCAGCTATTGCGGCAGAGGCTGATTTAGCCGCTCACAACCCGCTCGAACAGGCAATGCAGCAACTGCGTGCGCTGATGCAGGTCAACGGCCTGGGGCAAGGCGCGGGTTCAGCCACACCACCAAGCCCCAAGCTCAGCGTGATCCAGGCCAGCGTGGGCAGCCAGATCCACATGGTGCCCGTTGACGAGGTGATTTACTTTGAAGCCGCCGACAAGTACGTTCGGGTGCTGACCGCTGAGCGCGAATACCTGATCCGCACGCCGCTCAAAGACCTGTTGCCGCAGTTGGATGAACGGGTGTTTTGGCAAATCCACCGCAGCACCGTGGTGCGCGCCAACGCCATTGCCGCTGTGTTGCGCGACGAGGCGGGCAAACAGCACATCAGCTTGCACGGCAATGCCGACAAACTCGCCGTGAGCCGGCTTTACGCCCACCTGTTCAAGCCGATGTGAGGGTCACGCAGCGGTCATGCCCCTGCGATTTGGCTTGGTACAGCGCGCGGTCTACCCGCCGGATGTTGTTCACCGCATCTTCCGTGGCCAGCAGCATGCCCGCGCCCGCCGAGCAGGTGTAGGTGAACTCGGGCACATCGGGCAAGGGGCGAGATTGGCGCACCTCGGCCAGCAAACGGTCTACGGTGGCTTGCAACTGGCTTTCGTCAATGCCAGGCAGCAAGATCATGAACTCTTCACCCCCCAAGCGGCCAAAGCCATCCACATTGCGCAACGCCGAGCCGGTCATGGTGGCAAAGTGTTTCAGCACCACATCACCCCCATGGTGACCGTGCACATCGTTGACGGCCTTGAAGTGGTCCAGGTCCAACATCACGATGGCGCAACTGTGCTGGCGTTGGCGCAGGGTTTGCAGCTGCAAATCCAGCAATTGCAAGATGTGCAAACGGTTGCTGATGCCGGTCAGGGTGTCGGTCTGCGCAGCTTTCAACGCGCCATCGCGGGCCACGCGCAGGCTGCGTTCGTCGGCACGCAATGAAGTGATGTCAAACGCACAGCAAAACATCCACCCCTCGGCGTCCACGGTCTCGGTCATGTAGTACCAGTGGCCGTTGGTCAGGTCAGACTCAAACCCACGAAAGGGCAACTTGCCGCGCCGCGAGCGGGCAGATGCCAACCACAGCTCGAAATCAGCAGCGTCGACTTTGGTACCCACGCGCTTGGCATGGTTCTGCCGCATCATCGACTGCCAGGTGCTGAAGTCGTCGGCATCAATGCCCAGCAGCGTGCGAAACGCAGGGTTGCCGTAGCGCAGGGTGTCGGTCTCGTCGTAGACGGCTACCGCCAATGGCGTGCAGTCGAACAGGCTGGCCAAATGCCCGTTGATCAGGTCCAGCCTATGAAGCCCGGTCGTCATGGGATATCAGATTCAGCACGTTGCCTCGCATTTTCATCAAATCAACCGATGCGAGTGTACGGCGAAGCTGACATCTTTGCAGATCAACGACCGTGCCCGTACCCACCATGTTCACGCCCGTAGCCGTGTCCATGGTGGTGGTGCCAGCCACCATGCCCCCAGGGGCGGTAGGCAGGCGCGGGGGCATACACCACCGGGGGGTACACCGGCTGGCCGTACACCACGGGGGGCATCACAGCAGGTGGGTAGGTCATCACCGTTTGGGGCACGTAGGCCGGGGCGGGTTGCACATAGCGCGAACCGGGTTGCACGTACACCACCCGCTGCGGAGCCGCCACACCCACATGCACGCCGGGCAGGCTGACGCCCACGGCCCAATTCACGTTGGCATGCGCAGCGGGCACGGCCGCCAAGGCCAGCAAACCTGCGGCCAAACCCCAAACCTTGTTCATGATGCGATGTGTCATTTCAAACTCCTGATGCCGGGTGCTCTGGATGTGTCACACATCTGCGCCCGTGCATCCCTAACGCGACACGCGGCAATCCGATGACAGGGTCCGCAGGTAAATCTTGCCCAAGCGAGCAAACGCCGTTCACCGCAAGGCACGCAGCCTAAAATGAACCCATGAGTGCCCCTACCCCCACCAACGACAACACCGACACCTCCAAGCCCAGCAACTTCTTGCGCCAGATCATCGAATCTGACCTGGCCAAAGGCACCTACGCCCAGCGCCGCTGGGCCGGCACCCCTGGCGACGCCGCCCACCATGCGGTAGGCCCGCTGGACCCGGCCAAGATCCGCACCCGCTTCCCTCCAGAACCCAACGGCTACCTGCACATCGGCCACGCCAAGAGCATTTGCCTGAATTTCGGTCTGGCGCGCGACTACGGCGGCGTGTGCCACCTGCGCTTTGACGACACCAACCCCG
>CAZHDP010000229.1:0-5869 GCA_964531605.1 uncultured Burkholderiaceae bacterium
AAAAGCTGTGGGACTACATCAAGGCCAACAACCTGCAAGACGCCACCAACAAGCGTGCCATCAACGCCGACGCCAAGCTGCTGCCCGTGTTTGGCAAGCCGCAGGTGACGATGTTTGAACTGGCGGGCATCGTGGGCAAACACCTTGGCTGATGCCCTTGGCACCCAAGCCCAAGCGCCCGAGGCACAGCCCAAGGCGCCACTGGTCCTGTTTGCGCTGACCAACCTGGTCATTGGCACCGGGGCTTTTGTGCTCGCGGGCGTGCTGGCCAGCGTCAGTGAAGACCTGCAGGTCAGCATCGCCTCGGCCGGGCAGGCCACCACTGCCTATGCCCTGGCCACGGCGGTGCTGGCGCCCTTGTTGCTGGTGCTCACCGGCAAGCTGCACAGCAAACACGCCATGGCCTTGGCGCTCGGCGTGTTCGCGTTGGGCAACCTCGTTTGCGCCCTGGCGCCCAGCCTCACGGTGCTGCTGTTGGGCCGGGTGCTGATGGGTGCCGGGGCCATGTTCACCCCGTTGGCTGCGGGGATGGCCGTGGCGGGCTCAGCGCCCGCACAGCGTGGCCGTGCCTTGTCCATCGTGTTTTTGGGCATCAGCTTGAGCTATGTGGTGGGCTTGCCCTTGGGCAATTGGCTGGCCGCGCAGCAAAGCTGGCGCTTGCCGGTGCAGGTGATCGTGGCCGCCAGCCTGCTGGCGTTGGCCTGCTTGATGTGGCGCGTGCCGTCCACCCTGCGTGCGCCAAACGCCAGCTTTCAGGGCATCGGTGCACTCTTGCTGCGACGCGAGGTGATGCTGGTGCTGGGCCTCACGCTGTGCTACTTCACGTCCATCTTCAACGTCTTTGCCTACATTGGCCCGGTGCTGCAAGCCCTGGTGCCGCAGACGCCAGCCGAGATCGCGGTCACGTTGGCCTTGTTTGGTTTCTCAGGCGTGGCGGGCACCTTGATCGGCGGCATGGCCACCGACCGCCTGGGGCCCTTGCTGACCTTGAAACTGCAACTCAGCCTGTTCATCGTCGCGCAACTGCTGATCCCCTTCACCGCAGGGCATTACCCCTGGATGATCACCACCTTGCTGATGTGGGGTGTGGCGGGCTTTGGCATGATGCCTGCGCAGCAAATCCGGTTGGCCAACGTGTCGCCAGCGCATGCGCCGCTGCTGATGTCTCTGAACTCGTCGGTGCTGTACCTCGGCACGGCAGGGGGCGCGATCCTCGGGGGCATGGCCAGCCAGACGCTGGGCTTTGCAACGCAGGCCTGGGCGGGCATCCCGACCGCCATACTGGGCTTGGCCACGGTGTTTTACGCCGCCAAGAAGCCCTGACGCCCGAGGCCCTCTTGCCATGACACCTGCCATGCGCGCCCACACCAAACAGCGCTTGGCCGAGCGCTATGGCTTGGACGTGACCGGGGCCGAGATTTTCAACCTGGCCAAACGCATCGCGCACGGCGAGGCGCAACTCCTCTCACGCCAAAGCAAAACGGTGGCCCTGTGGCAATTGGCCCACCAGGGGCACCTGATCCGCTTTGTGTTTGACAGCCGCCAACGCAGCATCCTCACCGCCTTGCCGCCCGCAGACAGCCCAGGCTACCTGGCGTCCAAGCACCGGGGTGATGGCCATCCCTCGGCGGTCAATCCCAGCTGAACTGCTGCTCAAAGGCCTGTGCAAATTGGACAGTGCCGGTGATCGACAGGGTGAGCGTGGTGCGGGTTGCCTCTGGCTTGCCGGCCTTGGGCTCTTCGGTGGTTTGCACATCGCAGTCCCAATCACCGCCGTCGTCCAAGGGCGCTTCAGTGCCTGCAAAGTGATGGCGTGCCCAGGTCAGCACCTGTTGCACTTCGGCTTGCAAGGCATGGACATGGTCTGGCAGCACCGAAGCCATGGCGTCGAAATTCACGTGGCCATCGGCGTCTTCGCTGACCTCGAAGCTCAGGTAGCGCAGCGCCAAGGTCATGGGGCAGCGTCCTCAGGGTGTTGACCGTCAATGTAGTACCAGCGCTGGCCCGCAGCGGGGTTGCCCACCTGCACCGCCTCGCGGATGAAGCGGCTGATCTCGTGCATGCGCTCGGCTTTGCCATTCACCTTGTAGCGCGCCACAAACTCCACCACCCCGGCGTCGCCGCCTTCCGCCGCGTGGCGTATTTCCAGGCCCACCCACTTGATCGGTGACAACTCCAGGTCGCCCGGTGCAGTGGACGCATGCCAGGTGGCCAGCAAGTAGCCCAACTCGCCCACCGCGTAAGCGCTGTAGCGCGAGCGCATCAAGGCTTCGGGGGTGGGTGCGTGGTGGCCGTCGGCCAAGCCCCGGTGCCAGCGGCCGCAGCAGCTGCCGTAGGTCTCTTCGCTGCCACAAGGGCAGGGGCTGTGGGCAGGGGTGATGTTTTTCTTCATGGTTCAGCGTGGCTTTGAGGTGGCCCCGGTGCGGCTCAGGCTCGGCGCGAGGACAGCACGATGCCCCCCACGATCAGCAAGAAGGCCAGGCCGTGAAAAACCTGCGGCGCTTCGCCCAAAAACGCGGCCGACATCAAGGCGGCGAACAAGGGTGTCAGATTCGCAAAAAAGCCCGCTATTGCAGGCCCAACCCGTTGCACGCCCATGCCCCAGCAGCGGTAGGCCAAGATGGCGGGCCCGATGGCAATGTAGGCCAGCGCGGCCACCACCGGCCAACCCCACACGATGTGGGCGTCTGGTGTCAGCGCCCATTCACCGGCGGCGAACAGCCCGGACCAGCCCAGCCCAAACACCATTTGCCCCATCAAGAATGCCGCCCAGTTGCCCCTGATCTCCGGCGGGTCTACCGGCAGGCTCAGCAACCAGCTGTAGTAGGCCCAAGCGGCCGTGGCCAGCAACACGTACACATCGCCCAGCACCAGGTGAAACTGCATCAGCAAGTCCCACTGCCCTCGGCACAAGACCAGCAACACGCCCGACATCGACAACGCGGCCCCACCAAGCTGCCGCAGGGTGATGACCTGCCCAAAAAACACGCGACCGATGAGCAGCATGAACATCGGCGTGCTCGCGGCCACCAGGGTCACGTTGATCGGCGTTGACGTCTTCAGTGCCAGGTACTGCAAACCGTTGTAGCAGCCCACGCCCAGCAGACCCAGCACCGCGTAGCGCCGCCAAACGGTCCACAGCACGCTCGTGGGTTTCAGCACACCATAGGCCACTGGCAACAGCAGCACAAAGGCCAGCGCCCAGCGCAAAAAGTTCAGGGTGATCGGCGGCACCAGGCCGCTGACCATGCGCCCCACCACGGCGTTGCCTGCCCACAGCAAGGGCGGCACCAGCAGGATCAGGGCGGTAGAAAGGGTGAGTCGTTGGTTCATGGTGTTGCGGGGGCGTCAGCGTGTGGCGGCAGGGTCTTCAAGGTGCGGATGGGCGAGAACACGATCACCGCGAGTTGCACCCAAAACACCGCAAACGCCACGACCAGGCACGTGGCTTCGCCCCAGTGCGCACCGATGGTGCCGCCCAGCGCCGCCCCCAAGGGCCGTGCGCCGAAATTGACAGTGAGGAAGATCGCCGACACCCGCCCCAGCATGGCCGTGGGGGTGAGCGTCTGGCGCAACGTGACCGACGTGATGGTCCACAAGATCGGGCCTGCCCCAAACAGAAAGAAAGACAAGGCCGCCAGCGTGCCTGTGGGCCACCACAACGTGAGCATCATCGTGAACGAGGCCAGCACCGAAAACGCCGGGCCGATGATCACCGCGTGCCCGTAGCGCACCGCGCCAATCACGCGTTGCGACAACAAAGCCCCCACCACCATGCCTGCGCCGTAGCAGCCCAGGGTGAAGCCGACCGCTTTGGCGTCCAGCCCCAACACCCGCATGGCGTAAGGCACGTAAGCCGCTTGCAACACGAACCAAGCGATGTTCCAGGCCACCGACGTCAGCAGCACGGGCCGCAACAGCGGGGTGTGCCAGACCAAGCGCGCGCCTTCGCGCAACTCCACCCACGGGTGTCGCGGTGCGGCCTGGCTGGGGGTGGGCTCGGGCAAACGCAACAGCAAGGCCACAGCCCCGCCTGACAGCATGGCGGCCAACACAAAGGCCGCAGAGCCCCCGGCCCAGGCGACCAGCGCCCCGGCCAGCGCAGGCCCGGCGGCATAGGCCACGCTGCGCGCCAGTTCCACGCTGGCATTGGCACGGGCCAAGGCTTCTCGCGGCACCAGGGCGGGCACCATGGCCGGGGCCGCCACGCTGAACGCCACTGTGCCCACGGCCCCAATGAAACCCAAAATGGCCAGCAGCGGCAGGCTGATCTGTGACGTCAATGCCGCCACCAGCAAACCGAACAAGGACACGGTGCGCAACACCTCGGCCCACACCATCAGGCGTCGGCGCGAGTGGCGGTCAGCAAACAGCCCCAGCGGGATCGACAGCAGCAAAAACGGCAGCGTCTGCACCGTGGCCAGCAGGCCGATTTCGCCCGCACCTGCGCCCATCGCCAGCACCGCCACGATGGGCACGGCGGCCAGGCTCAGTTGCTCGGCCGATTGCGCGGCCAGGTTGGCCCACGCCAGCGCGAGGAAGGGGCGCGGCAAAGGAGGCTGCAAAGGACGCTGCGTTGGGGGCTGCGAGGGGTTGGATGTGCTCATGCGCTCCGGCGAGCCCGCGCGGCGCGCAAAAAGTCTTGCAACAAGGGGGTGTCGTCAATCACACCTTGCTCGGGGGTGTGGAATTCAGGGTGCCATTGCACGGCCACCACATAGCTGGCACCGTCGCGCCTGATGGCCTCGATGTTGCCGTCTTCCAGGCAACGGGCCTGCACCCGAAAGCCGGGGGCCAGGTCTTTGATGCCTTGGTGGTGAATGCTATTGATTTTGTAGCTGTCGGCGTCCGTGTACATTGCCGAAAGCCATGAATTGTCTTCCATCACCACGTGGTGGTAGTGGATGTCAAAGGTCTCGTGGTTGCGGTGTGGGGCTGGCCCTGGGCGCTGTGTGGGCAGGTCTTGGTACAGCGTGCCGCCGTAGGCCACGTTCACCAACTGCAGCCCGCGGCAAATGCCAAACACCGGCTTGCCCGCGGCGGCAAAGGCGTGCACCAGGGCGATCTCGTACTCATCGCGCAAACGGTCGCCGCTCCACTCCGGTTGCAGCGGAGATTCGCCGTAGCTGCCCGGCCACAGGTCAGCGCCGCCGTGCAACACCAGGCCATCGAGCCATTCGGCGTAATCGGCGGGGCCAATCTCGCCCACGCCTGAGGGCACCATCACCGGCATCGCGCCGCCGCCCATCAACCAGTGCGGCACCGACTGCTCCAGGTACTGCAAGGTTTTGGGGGCGTAAGACCGGCGTTGCGGGTCCGGGTACATGAAGCAGGCACTGATGCCGATTTTCAAGCGCGAAGCAGAAGCGGAGGCGGAGGCGGAGGCGGGTGCGGTGTCAACAGCGGTGGGGTTCGTCATGTCACATTCCAAATTCAGCGCCCCGGCGCGGCGCTCAGGTCGAGCGCCATGTGGGCCTTGTCAAAGTACTGCGCTCCGACTTTGATGGCGCGCGGCTCCAGCCCGAAACGGGTGAAGCCCAGCGCTTCATACAGGCGGATGGCGCTGGCATTGCCATCGGTCACGGTCAGCACCAGCAGCGCCAGGCCGCTGGCGCGGGCGTCGGCCACCAGGGCGTCCATCAAGGCGCGGCCCACGCCTTGGCCTGCGGCCTCACGGGCGACGTGCATCGCCACCACGGTGGCTTTGTGGCGGTTTTTGACGCGGGTTTCGCGGTCCAGCCCGACCAGGCCGACCAGGGTGTCGCCATGGAAGGCCCCCCAGAACTTGCCCGCCGAGCCTGGGCTCAAGCGCAACTGGGCCACTTGCAGCGGCTTGCCTTGCTCTTCTTCAAAGCTCGACGTGAACGCC
>CAZHDP010000230.1:0-5869 GCA_964531605.1 uncultured Burkholderiaceae bacterium
GCGCTTCGTCGATGGAGTTGTCCACCACCTCGAACACCAGGTGGTGCAGGCCGGTACCGTCGGACGTGTCGCCGATGTACATGCCTGGGCGCTTGCGCACGGCTTCCAGGCCTTCCAGGATCTGGATGGCGCCTTCGCCGTAGCCTTCCGAGGCGCCTTCTTGGTGGGCGTCGATTTTGGGCTGAAAGTTGGAGCTGTCGGCACCCGCTTCGCCTTGATGGATTTCGCGGTTTTCTTCGCCAGGGGTGGGGGTGTTTTCTGCGCTCATGTTCAACTTTGTCAACTTTTCAATCAGGAAACCTGAAATTTCAGAAACTCTTTAATGACCAAACCCGCGTAGGGTCGCGGGTTCGGTTGTTTCAGTGTGGGGCAAGCGGTCGTCAAATCCGCATCGGCATGACCACGTACTTGAAGTGCGTGTTGTCCGGGATGGTGATCAGCGCCGAACTGTTGGAGTCAGACAGCTCCAGGCTGACCATGTCTTGCGACATGTTGGTCAACACATCGATCAGGTAGGTCACATTGAAGCCGATTTCGATGCTGTCGCCACCGTAGTCGATGTCGAGCTCGTCCACGGCTTCTTCTTGCTCGGCATTGTTCGATGCCACACGCAGGGTGCCGGGGTCGATGTTGAGTTTCACGCCTTTGAACTTGTCGCTCGTCAAGATGGCGGTGCGCTGCAACGAGGCCAGCAAGGCCACGCGGCCCAGGATGATCTGGTTCTTGTGGTTTTTCGGGATCACCCGGTTGTAGTCAGGGAACTTGCCTTCGACCAACTTGGTGACGAACTCCATGCCCTCGAACGTGAACTTGGCCTGGTTGTTCGCAAACTGCATGCTGATCGTGCCCTCGGCCTTGTCGCTCAAGAGGCGTTGCATTTCCAGCACGGTTTTGCGCGGCAAGATCACTTCTTGCTTGGGCACTTCCACGTCGAGCGTGGCGCTGGAGAAGGCCAGGCGGTGGCCGTCGGTGGCGACGATGCTCAGTTGCTTGCCTTCGGCCACGAACAAGATGCCGTTCAAGTAATAGCGGATGTCATGCACCGCCATCGCAAACGAGACTTGGTTCAACAGGTCTTTCAGCGTTTTTTGTGGCACGCTGAACACGGGGCCAAAGCTGGCGGATTCTTGCACCAGCGGGAAATCTTCAGCGGGCAGGGTTTGCAGCGTGAAACGACTTTTGCCGCCTTTGAGCAACAGCTTGCCAGCGCTCGATTCGAGGCTGACGGTTTGGTCCGACGGCATGGTGCGCAAGATGTCGATCAGCTTGCGCGCGCCCACGGTGGTGGTGAAGTCGCCAGCGTCGCCGTCGAGCTCAGCGGTGGTGCGGATCTGGATTTCGAGGTCGCTGGTGGTGACTTGCAGAGACGGCCCTGTCTTGCGGATCAGCACATTGGCCAAGATCGGCAAGGTGTGTCGGCGCTCCACAATCCCCGCCACGGACTGGAGGACCGAGAGGACTTTGTCTTGTGCTGCCTTCAGAACGATCATGTCTACCTCTTCTTTTCAATGTCAATGGGTGAAACCGGGCCCACCGGCTGGGCGAAGCGTCACAGGTGACTCTCGCGCCATTTTCCTCTTTTTACCTGCCTCAATCTGTATCAGCCTTTCAGCGTCTGTTCCAACACGTGAAGTTGTTGGTTCAGCTCGGTGAGTTGCTGGCGCTCGGCCGCGATCTTGCGCACCGCGTGCAGCACGGTGGTGTGGTCGCGACCGCCAAACAATTCTCCGATTTCTGGAAGGCTTTTTTGTGTCAACTCTTTGGCCAGGTACATCGCAATTTGGCGTGGCCGTGCAATGCTGGCCGGGCGCTTTTTGCTGTACATGTCGGCAACCTTGATCTTGTAATAGTCGGCCACCGTCTTCTGGATGTTCTCCACGCCAATTTGCCGGTTTTGAATCGACAACAGGTCGCGCAGTGCCTCACGGGCAAGCTGGATCGAGATTTCTTTTTGATTGAAGCGCGAATAGGCCAAGATCTTGCGCAGCGCACCTTCGAGCTCGCGCACGTTGGAGCGCACGTTTTTGGCCACAAAAAAGGCCACTTCTTCAGGCATTTCAGAGCCCTCAGAACGTGCTTTGCTGATCAAAATGGCCACGCGCATTTCCAGTTCGGGTGGCTCAATCGCCACCGTCAGCCCTGAATCAAAGCGAGATACCAGGCGCTCGTGGATGTCGGCG
The DNA here is from genome assembly GCA_964531605.1 of uncultured Burkholderiaceae bacterium. Lineage (GTDB taxonomy): Bacteria > Pseudomonadota > Gammaproteobacteria > Burkholderiales > Burkholderiaceae_C > Defluviibacillus. The sequence continues at coordinate 2,181 of CAZHDP010000230.1, forward strand.
AGACCCTTGGGGTAGGTGTCGCTGGTCATCACGATGTGGGACTTTTTGGTCAGCAGCGCTTCAAACGCGTTGAAGAATTCTTCTTGCGTGCGGTCTTTGTTGGCAAAGAACTGCACGTCGTCGATCAGCAGCAAATCGAGCGAATGGTAGTGGTGCTTGAACTCGTCAAAAGTCTTGCGCTGGTAGGCTTTAACCACATCCGACACAAACTGTTCAGCATGGATGTAGAGAACTTTGCTCGCAGGCTTGTCCTCAAGCATCTTGCAGCCGATGGCGTGCATCAAGTGGGTCTTGCCCAAACCCACGCCACCATAGATGAACAGGGGGTTGTACATGTGACCCGGTGCAGTGGCCACGTGCATGGCCGCAGCACGCGCCATGCGGTTCGCTGTGCCTTCCACCAAGGTGTCAAACGTGAGTGCCGCGTTCAAGCGGTGCTTGTGAGCGGCAGGTGCCGTGTCTTCGCCCAAACCCACAGGCTCGGGGTTGTTGATATTTTCAGCAAAGGCCGAAGCAACGTGAGATTTGACGGGCTGTTCACGCGGAGCAAGCACTAACTCCATGGCGATCGGCGCGCCGTACATCTTCTCAAGTAACTGGGTGATTCGACCGGCGTATTGCGCGCGGATCCAGTCCAGTTTGAACCGGTTGGCGACGAAAATCGTGAGTTTGGAAAAATCGTCCGCAGCCTCTGCGACCAGGGGTTTGATCCAGGTGTTGAACTGCTGCTCGGGCAGTTCTTGGGCCAGCACTTCGACACAACTCAACCACAAGCTGTGGCCCGCATTCAAGGGTGAAGGTGTGCCACCTGTGCCACTGCTGGTGGGAAATTTCCCCTCTGTCATCTTGATGCGTACTCTGTGGATAGTTGTTGTTTTTTGGAGTGTCCATTGTAACTTGTCAATGGCTTATCCACATGGGTGAGGGCGCAGGATTTGCCCCTCGGAACTCCCTATTGTGCCCCGATTCGTGGGGTGAACATGACAAGCATCCTGCAAAAAACCGTCCAAGCTGTTGCCCCTGTTCAGAAATATGGCGATAATCGTGGGCTTTCCCCAGCCGCAAGCTCAGTCGACAAAACTTCGTCGATCAACATCGGCGCCTTTTTAAGTTTTGTCCACGGACAGTTTTTAGGATATCGAAATGAAACGCACTTACCAACCCTCCAAGATCCGTCGCGCCCGCACCCATGGTTTCCTGGTTCGCATGAAGACCCGTGGTGGCCGTGCCGTGATCAACGCGCGCCGTGCCAAAGGCCGCAAGCGTCTGGCGGTCTGATCGTCCCTGCATTGCTTTGCGCCACAGTCGGGCTGCCCTGCCGGGTTGTTTGCTCGGTGGCGCTGCCCGTTGTTGATTCTGGTGTCGGTTGGCTGTGCAACGTTTGAAATCGCGCGCCCAGTTCCAAGCGGTGCTGGCGGGCCAAACAGTCGCACGGACACCGCATTTTGCGGTTCACCAATTGGTGCTGCCCGTGCCAGTACCCATCAACAACGCGGTGTCACCTGAGGGTGACGCGGACTCCCCTTCTGGGGTCTCCCCTTTGTCTGAGCTGTTCCCGGGCCATGCTGTCTGGGTGGGTGCCATGGCACCCAAGCGCTGGGCCAAGCGGGCGGTGACACGCAACGCGATCAAGCGTCAAGTGTTTGCCGTGACCACGCTGTTTGCTCCCCAAATCCAAGCCTTGCCTGTGGCCGCCTATGTGCTGCGCTTGCGCGCGGGTTTTGACCGCAAAGTGTTTGTCAGCGCGACTTCCGACGCGCTGAAGGCCGCTGTGCGTGCCGAGCTTCTTGACCTCATGGGGCGCTTGAGCCGTGGGTCAGCCAACGGGTCTGGGTTGCGCGCATGAACTTGCTCCGCGACGTGCTGATGGGTTTGGTCAAGGGCTATCGCCTGGTGTTGAGCCCTTGGGTAGGCCAAGCCTGCCGTTTCACGCCAACGTGTTCCGCGTATTCTTTGCAAGCGCTGGAACAGCATGGCGCGGTGGCTGGCAGCTACCTCACGCTGCGGCGCATTGCGCGCTGCAATCCCTGGTGCGAAGGCGGGCATGATCCCGTACCGTCCACTCTTTTCTCACACAAGTCCTCTTCATGAACGATATACGCCGCACCATCCTGTGGGTGATTTTTGGCTTCTCCATGGTTCTGCTCTGGGACCAATGGCAAATTCATAACGGCCAGAAGGCGACTTTCTTCCCGCAGCCCACCAAGCCTGCGGTCAGTGCGCCCGCTGCTGCTGCCAGTGCGCCAGTGCCAGCAGGCGCGGCCGCCGTGCCGGGCGCGCAGCCTGCTGGTGCACCAGCCGCTGGGGGTGTTGCGCCCGTGGCCGTGCGTGAGCGGTTGGAAGTCTCGACCGACGTGCTCAAGCTGACCTTTGACACCGAAGGCGCCAACCTGGTCAAGACCGAATTGCTCAAGTACGCCGACATGGCAGACCAGGCCAAGGGCTTTGTCTTGCTCGACGACAGCAAAGAACGCGTGTACCACGCGCAAACCGGCTTGATCGGTGCTGCCGCGGGTGCCGCCGCGTTCCCCACGCACAAAACCGTGATGACCGTAGCGCCAGGTGAGCGCACGCTGAAAGACGGCGTGGACGAATTGGTCGTGAAGTTCGAGTCGCCCGACCAAGGCGGCATCAAGGTCGTGAAGACCTGGACGCTCAAGCGCGGTGCTTACGACATCGCCGTCAAACACGAGCTGATCAACACCAGTGGTGCCACCCAGTCCCCCCAGCTGTACCTGCAGCTGGTGCGTGATGGCAACAAGCCGCCTGGCGAGTCATCGTTCTATTCCACCTTCACCGGCCCGGTGGTGTACACCAGCGAGAAGAAGTACCAAAAAGTCGAGTTCACGGACATCGACAAAAACAAGGCGGACTTTGAGAAGACCGGCAACGACGGTTACGTGGCGATGGTGCAGCATTACTTCGCCAGCGCCTGGATTTTGGGCAAGACTGGCGAGCAAACCAAGCGCGACCTGTTCATGCGCAAGGTCGACAACAACCTGTACGCCGTCGGCATGATCACTGCGCCCACCGCCATCGCCCCTGCTGGGCGCTTGGCCGTGGAATCCACCTTCTTTGTTGGCCCGCAAGAAGAGAAAAAACTCGAAGCCATCGCCCCCGGTTTGGAGCTGGTCAAAGACTACGGCTGGTTGACCATCCTCGCCAAGCCGCTGTACTGGTTGCTCGACCAACTGCACAGCTTCATCGGCAACTGGGGCTGGTCCATCATGGCGCTGGTGCTGCTGATCAAACTCGCGTTCTACTGGCTCACTGCCAAAGGCTACGAGAGCATGGCCAAGATGAAGGCCGTGAACCCCAAGATCATGGAAATGCGTGAACGTCTGAAAGACAAACCGCAAGAAATGCAGATGGAGATGATGCGCATCTACCGCGAAGAAAAGGTCAACCCCATGGGCGGCTGTTTGCCCATGGTGATCCAGATTCCGGTGTTCATTGCGCTCTACTGGGTGCTGCTCTCCACCGTGGAAATGCGCAACGCCCCTTGGGCCTTGTGGATTCACGACCTGGCTTCGCCTGATCCTTATTACATCTTGCCGCTGGTGATGACCCTCACCACCTTGCTGCAAACCGCGCTGAACCCCGCACCCCCTGACCCCATGCAGGCCAAAATGATGTGGATCATGCCGCTGGCGTTCTCGGTGATGTTCTTTTTCTTCCCGTCCGGCCTG
>CAZHDP010000231.1:0-2643 GCA_964531605.1 uncultured Burkholderiaceae bacterium
CTGGGCCACTTGCAGCGGCTTGCCTTGCTCTTCTTCAAAGCTCGACGTGAACGCCTCGGGGTGGTCGCGCAGCGCCCGCAAACGCAGCTCGGCGTAGGCACTGGCGTCGCTGGTGTCGAGGCGGCGGATCAGGACGGGCTGTGCGGGGGGCATGCCGAGGTCAAGCCTTGCCAGCGCGGGCGGCTTCGGCCCGCAGTTTGTCTTTTTTGCTGGGGCGCTTGCCCTTGATGCCGCCGTTGTTGGGCGCAGCGGGTGTGGCGGATGGCGCTGGTATGGGCGCATCTGTGGGTTCAAAGCCGTCGATGCGTTCGCGCGGCAACTGCAGGTGCTGGCGCTTTTCGATCAACTGAAAGTGGGCCTCAGATTCGGCGGTGACAAAGCTGATGGCCGTGCCGCTTTCGCCCGCGCGGCCGGTGCGGCCAATGCGGTGGATGTAGTCCACCGGCGAGCGGGGCAGGTCGTAGTTGACCACCACCGGCAGCTGTGGGATGTCGATGCCGCGCGCGGCCAGGTCGGTGGCGAGCACCACCTCCCAGCGTTTGGCTTTGAGCTCGGCCAGCACCTCGGTGCGCGCGCCTTGGCTCAGTGCGCCGTGGAAAGCCGTAGCGTAGATGCCGGTTTTGTAAAGCTTGTCGGCCACCATTTCAGCGGTGTGCTGCGTGGCCACAAAGACCAGCACGCGTTCCCATTTGTTTTCTTTGACCAGGTGGCGCAGCAAGGCGGTGCGGCGCTCGGCGTCGACCTCGATGGCGCGCTGGGTGATGCTGGCCACGCGCTCGGGCTCGGGGGGCCCTTCATCACTGAGCGCAATGCGGGTGGCCTCGTGCAGCAATTGGTCGGCCAGGCTTTGCACCTCGGGCGGGAAGGTGGCCGAGAACAGCAGGTTTTGCCGCCGCTCGGGCAGCAACGCCAAGATGCGGTTGAGCTCATCGGCAAAGCCCAGGTCGAGCAAGCGGTCGGCTTCATCGAGCACCAGCGTTGCCACGGTGGACAAGCGCAGGGCGTTGTGGTCGACCAAGTCCAGCAAGCGGCCGGGCGTGGCCACCACGATGTCGGCCCCGCCGCGCAAGCGCATCATTTGCGGGTTGATCGACACGCCGCCGAACGCGATGACCGTTTTGGGCGGCTGCGGCAAGTCCTGCACAAAGCCGCGGATGGTCTCGCCCACCTGGGCCGCGAGCTCGCGCGTGGGCACCAACACCAGGACTTGCACCTTGCGGGTGGATGTTTTGCTTGGCGTGCGGGTGGCGGCTTGCAGCGCGTGCAACAAGGGCAGCACGTAGGCAGCGGTTTTGCCCGAGCCGGTTTGCGCCTGGGCCTGCACATCGCCCCCTTGCAGCACCACCCCGATGGCTTGGGTTTGGATGGCCGTGGGGCTGGTGTAGCCCGCTTGCAGGGCGGCTTGCGCCAAGAGGGGGCTTAAGCCGAGGGACTGAAAGGGCATGGGTGGGCGCGCAAAGCGGCTGAACAAAGGGGCTGAACAAAGGAGGATTCTGAGCGTAACAGATGCTGGCCACTTTGCCCGTCTCGCACGGCTCTTCTGTTCAAGCTCAGGCCATCTTCAAGCCATCGTCAGCCGAGACTGTCCGCATCGGTGAAAATGCCTGCCAACCTCTTTCCCTTCACCTGACCCACATTGCCCACCGCCATGAAAATCACCAAAGACGCCGTCGTCACCCTGCGCTACAAAGTTTCTGACGCCCAAGGCAAGCTGATCGAAAACGCCGCTGAGCCCATGGCTTACCTGCATGGCGGCTACGGCAACACCTTGCCCAAGATCGAAGCCGCGCTGGACGGCCAAGAGTCTGGCTTTGCCACCACCCTGGCCCTGGACGCCGCCGATGCCTTTGGCGAGCGCGACGAAACCCTGGTGCAAACCATTGCCAAAAAAGACTTTCCCCCCGGGGTCAAGGTGGGTGGCCAATTGCGCGGCCATGACAACCAAGGCCGTGAGCAGGTGTTCACCGTCATGAAAATCAAAGGCGACACCGTGCACCTCGACGGCAACCACCCCTGGGCCGGCAAAGCCCTGCGCTTTGAGTTGAAGGTGACCGATGTGCGCATGGCCTCTGGCGAAGAAATCGCCCACGGCCACGTGCACGGCGCACACGGCCACCACCATTGAGCATGAGCGACGGCAACGCCCCAGCGCCCGCACCGGAGCAGGCTCCGGCACAGGCACCAACGGCCAAACCGGTCGCCACACAGCCGCGCAACCCTTTGCATGGCCTCACGCTGGAGGCCATCGTCACCGCGCTGGCCGCCCACTACGGCTGGGAAGACTTGGGCCAGCGCATCCCTGTGCGCTGCTTCACGCACGACCCGAGCGTCGCGTCCAGCCTGAAGTTTTTGCGCAAAACCCCTTGGGCGCGTGAGAAAGTCGAAGGCCTGTACCTCTACACCCTGCGACAACAAGCCCGCCATGACAAAGCCTGAAACCAAGCCGGAATCCAAGCCTGTTGCAAAGGCTGCCAAGCCGACCCGCACCGAGGCCCAAGTGACCGACGAGCGCCTGACCAACCTGGAAATCAAAGCCAGCTTCACCGAAGACCTGGTCGACAGCCTCAACCAAGTCATCGTGCGCCAGCAGCAAGACATTGACTTGCTGCTGCGCCAGCTCGCCCAGCTGCGTGAGCAAATGGC
>CAZHDP010000231.1:2743-5822 GCA_964531605.1 uncultured Burkholderiaceae bacterium
AGCAAGACATTGACTTGCTGCTGCGCCAGCTCGCCCAGCTGCGTGAGCAAATGGCTGGGGCCGATGCAGGGGCACCGCGCAACCTGCGCGACGAGTTGCCGCCGCACTACTGAGTGGGCCGTTAAACCTTCTTCAAAAACGCCGCCTTCAGCATGAAGCTGCCGGCGTCCATCTTGCAGTCCACCTCGTGGTCGCCACCGACCAGGCGGATGCTCTTGACCTTGGTGCCCATCTTCAGCGTGATGGACGAGCCCTTGACCTTCAGGTCTTTGATCAGCACCACCGCGTCGCCGTCTTTCAGCACATTGCCGTTGGCGTCTTTGACGACCGCGTCTTCATCGTCCTCGGCGGCGGTAGCCGCGGCCAGGGGCCATTCGTGGGCGCAGTCGGGGCAGGTCCACAGGTCACCGTCTTGGTAGGTGTTGGCGCTGGCGCACTGGGGGCAAGCGGGGATGTCGGTGTTTTGGTCAGTGAAATCAGTCATTCCCGCAAGTATATCGGCACTTGTTTGCTATTGAAATTGAAGCAAAAAGGCGATGATTCGGCACTGCTGTCAGCCTGGCAAGGCGCGCAACACGCCCAGGTTGTCTGCCGCAATCTGCCGGAACCCGGCCGAAATCCGGGCGTCGGCCGCGGCAGCCGCCCAAAACGTGGAGGCCAGCGCCTTGGCCCGTGGCCAAGCGGTCAAGGTGGCGGCGGTGGCTTGCAGGCCACGGGCGGCAAAATCGCGTGGCACCAGTTCGCCGTTGATCGGCGCATAGAGCATGGGCAGCATGTCGTAGGTGGGTGACAAGCGCCAATCGTCGTCGTCGAGCAGCAGCGAGATGTTGCCGTAGTGCCGGTCAGTGTTGGCGATCAGCACGCCAAACGCCTCCAAAAACCGCAGGTGCGCGGCGTCGGCTTCGGTCAGCAAACGGCGTGTGGCCATGCGCTCGGCGGTGGCGGCCCAGTTGTCCATGGTGCCCACGTATTCCGAGTCGTACACCAGCAGCGACACCATGCCCACCCGGCCCACGGTTCCCACATTGCCCTCTTTACCGTCAACGTTCACATGCCGGTCAAAGCGCTCGGCCTCTAAAAACGTGCGGCCGCCCAGCTCATGGATGCGCGTCACCGCCGCAGGCACGCCCGCCTGCGCCAGCGTTTGCAAGGCCAGGTGCTCGCACACCAGCAGGTCGCGCGTGCGCTGGTCCACGTCGGACGTGCCTGCGGGTGAGAATTTGACGATCACCGGCCGCCCGTTCAGCAGCGTGCAAAACTTAGGCTGCTCGCCGCCTGCCGACGAGCCGGGCAGCGTGCCCAACATGGCCTGCGCGGCCAGCGCCGGGTAGTCTTGAATGGACGTGGCCCGCGAGCCGGATGACGTCTGCCCTTGCAGCGCCTGAAACCGCGCGAACGCCGCGCTGCCCACCACCAGGTTGCCCGGCAAATCGTCGCCCGACAGCGCCAGCGCCTTGAGCACATCGTCATCGCTCCAATGGCGCGGGTCGGTGCCCAGCTGCAGCTCGGGGTGCTTGTGCGCAAAGGTGCGCCCCATGAAGCCCTGCGGGCGCATGTCGTTCAAAAACCAGGGCAGGCCATCGTGCAACTGGCTCACGCCATCGGCCTCGTCCACCCAAATGCCCCCGCCTTGCAGCGGAAACAGCCGCCCAAACGGCGTGACCCGCCCCTGCGCGTCCACCCGCATCACCGGGATCTCGCCCCCCACCTCGGGAATGTGCCGCGGCAACAAATACCGCCGTGACCGCGCCGCCCCCACCGTGCGCACGGTGCCCGCCTGCACCAAGGGCGCCAACGCCCGCGACACCGTGGGCTGGCTCACCCCCAAGCGCGCTTGCAGCTCAGCGCTGGTGGCGTGCCCGCCCTGGGCGCGCAGGGCGTTCAAGAGGGTTTGAGGGGGCAGTGCAGAGGCTGGCATTGAATGATTTTATGAATAGATAAATCGCATGACAAGCGCCGTTAAAAAAGCAGTGCCTGCCACACGTTGAATGAATAGCCAAGAGGTTTCTTTGGGGAACATTTAGATTAACCGTAGCATGCCCACTGCGGCATCATGTATGCCAGAAAAAACGACAGAGGGGAGCGCGCAGCACACTGGCCCAGCAGCAAGCTGCCGCACCGTGTGCCCAAGAAGATTGGCCAGTACCAACCGGGCGAGGATGAGACCGAAGCGGCGCGGGAGTTTTATGTGGCCGCTACTCAGGCGTCGCAGAGGTTGGTAATCGGAGTCGGTGGGAACGGGGAGTTCTCCGACCGACTAAACAAAGAACTGGCAACTCAGCTTGAACTCTCCGCAAACGACAAGAAGTCCGTCAATCGTTTGTCAGCAGTCACGGTGTCATGGGGTACCAAAAGGTATTTCCATGGCTTGGCCCCTGTTGTCCTGGCATGTTCTGTTGCGTGTTTGCACCAAAGTGCTCCGGCCTTTGCCTTGGCCTTTACTTCATCGCTACCCAGCTCGTTACGCGCTTTAGTCTCCACCATCAACAAGAACTGCGCGGTCTCCGCAACGAAGTCTGGAACGTACTCCGGTTGCTCCACACCTAGTTTGTAGAACATCTGGAACTGCCCTTTGGCGGGTTTCAGCCACTTATCCGTATCCCGCTCCAGCAGCACCGCAAACTTCCGCTCGGTATCGGAATCAAACTTCTGCAGTGGGTACAGACAGCGACTGAAGCCACCAAACACCATCTGTTTAATACGGCTTAAGTCCTCCGGCGTGTCCCGGTAGTCCCGCACCACCTGACCGGCACCCACGGTATAGGTGGGCTCCTTAAGCGCGGTAAATCCCCGCCGCACCTCCACCGCATACTCGGTGGCAGATTCGTAAAAGTGGACCTGCATCTGTGCATAAATGTTGTCGGCGATCAGCTGACGATCCAAGTCCAGCACATTACGCACTTCACTTTCATCGCTCAAGTAGCTGCGCAAATGGGCCACCATCTGCCCGGCCAGGTCGTAGAGCAAACTGCTTTGGGTGATGTAGTCGATATCGTCACGGTCTATAAGCGTGTGGACGATGTAGTCTTCCAGTCGGCGCTCCACGAGGCCTATTCGGTGCTCGCCGAGCCCACTCGCC
>CAZHDP010000232.1:0-4625 GCA_964531605.1 uncultured Burkholderiaceae bacterium
GCAAGATCTCTTCATCGGTTTCGCCCAGGCCGACCATGATGCCGCTCTTGGTGGGTACGTTGGGGTGCAGGGCCTTGAATTTTTTCAGCAGGTTGAGCGAGAACTGGTAGTCGCTGCCTGGGCGGGCCTCTTTGTAGAGGCGGGGCGCGGTTTCCAGGTTGTGGTTCATCACATCGGGTGGCGCGGCCTGGAGGATGCCCAGTGCACGGTCGTCACGGCCACGGAAGTCGGGCACCAGCACTTCGATTTGGGTGGCAGGCGAGAGTTCGCGGATGTGGCGGATGCAGTCCACAAAATGCTGGGCACCGCCATCGCGCAGGTCATCGCGGTCCACGCTGGTGATCACCACATACTTCAGCTTGAGCTGGGCGATGGTTTTGGCGAGGTTGAGGGGTTCGTCCACGTCCAAGGGGTCGGGGCGGCCGTGGCCAACGTCGCAGAAGGGGCAGCGGCGGGTGCACTTGTCACCCATGATCATGAAGGTGGCCGTGCCCTTGCCAAAACATTCGCCGATGTTGGGGCAAGAGGCTTCTTCGCACACGGTGTTGAGTTTGTGTTCGCGCAGCACCTGCTTGATTTCGTAGAAGCGGGTGCTGGGTGAACCGGCTTTGACGCGGATCCAATCGGGCTTTTTGAGCACTTCGGCCTGCTCGACTTTGACCGGGATGCGGCTCAGTTTGGCGGCGGCTTTTTGCTTGGCCGTGGGGTCGTAGTTTTCGACGGTTTGGGCTTCGCGGACAACGTTTTCTGTGGCCATGGTGGATTCGGTGTTCAGAGCAAGGGAAGGCGCAGTGCCGGGTAACGGTCAAGGGGCCAGGTAGGTCTGCAGCTTGTGGCTCAGGACCTCAGCGGCGTCCCGCCACGTCACGTCAACCCCGATTGTAGAAAGGTCCACCGTGCGCAAGCCCGCGTAGCCGCAAGGGTTGATGCGCAGGAAGGGTTCCAGGTCCATGGCCACGTTCAAGGCCAGGCCGTGGTAGGTGCAGTGGCGGCTGACTTTGATGCCCAGCGCTGCGATTTTGCCGATCTGGTGATCGCCGCTCTCAAGTTGTTCCGAGGTGAAGTCGGATGGCAGGCGCGCGTGGCTGTGGGGGTCGTCCAGCCGCACGTAGATGCCGGGCGCGCCGGGGACCCGCAGACCGGTCACGCCAAAGTGCATGAGGGTTTTGATCAGCGATTCTTCGATTCGGAAGACGTATTCTTTGACGAAGTAGCCGGCCCGTTTGAGGTCGATCAGCGGGTAGGCCACCACCTGCCCTGGGCCGTGGTAGGTGACTTGGCCACCTCGGTTGCTTTGCACCACGGGGATGTTGCCTGGGTTGAGCAGGTGGTTGGCTTTGCCCGCCAGGCCTTGGGTGAACACCGGTTCATGCTCACAAATCCATAGCTGATCAGGCGCATCAGTCATGCGAGTGGCCGTGAAATCTTGCATGGCCTGGGCGGTGCTCGCGTAGTCGGCTCGACCCAGGTGGCGAGTGTGCATGTGCGAGTCCAAAGGTCGGTAAAAGTCGGTTTTAAAGGTCGGCTGCTGCGATCAGAGCACCACTTTGACCATGGGGTGCGAACTCAAGGTGCGGTACAGCTCATCAAGTTGCTCACGCGAGGTGGCCGTGATGGTGACGGTGACACCGAGGTAGTTGCCTGCTTTGCTCGGACGCAGTTCCACCGTGGTCTCGTCCAATGCGGGGTCGAATTGGCGACACACGGCGACCACTGCCGCCACAAAACCATCCACTTTCGCACCCATCACCTTGATGGGGAACAACGATGGGTAGTCGATCAGCGAGTCTTTGCGTGCATCGCTCCCGCCGAGCGCCGACGCTGGAGGAAAAGCGCTGGCACTCATGACGACATGCCTGCGTCAGCGGCCTTGGCTTGTTGGTAGCCCTGGTACAGCTTGGCGTAGACAGGGCCTGGCACACCTGGCCCAACGGCCAGGCCGTCCAGCCGGGTGATGGGCAAGACTTCTTTGGTGGCCGAAGACAGCAGCAACTCGTCAGCGCCCAGCACTTCTTCGCGTGTGATTCGACGCAGGGTGAAGGGGATGCCTTGCGCTTTGCAGAGTTCCTCAATCAGGCCGTAGCGTATGCCTTCGAGCACCAGGTTGTCTTTGGGAGCGCCCAAGACCTGACCATCCTTGACCACCCAGACGTTGCTGGCAGCCGCTTCGCTGAGGAAGCCATCGCGGAACATCACCGTTTCGAGGGCGGCGACATCGGCACTGATTTGCCGAGACAGCACGGCGCCGAGCAAACTGGTGCTCTTGATGTGGGCCTTTTCCCAGCGGAAGTCGTCTGCGGTGACGCAGGCCACGCCTTGGGCACGTTGTTGCTCGCTCGGGAGCTTCATGGTGTTGGCCATCACGAACACGGTGGGCGTGATGTTGGCAGGCATCACGTGGTCTCTGACCGCGACGCCGCGGGTGACCTGGATGTACACCAAGTGCTGGCTGCTTTGCAGCGGGAGTTGGTGGGTTTGCGCATGGGTGGCCACGAGCTGCATGGCGATCTCAGCCCAGTGCGCACGGGTCAGCGGGTTGGTGATGCGCAGCTCGGCCAAGCTTCGCTCTAGCCGGGCCAGGTGATGTGCCATCCGAAAGGGTTTGCCGCCGTAGACGGGGATCACCTCGTAAATGCCGTCGCCAAAGATGAAGCCTCGGTCCAAGACGCTGATCTTGGCGTCGCGCACAGAGCTGTAGGCGCCGTTCAGGTAGCAAGGGAGGTCGGGAAGGTCGGATGTGGGGTGGGCTTGCAGGGTCATGTGGGAATTATCGTTGCCCCTTGCCGACACAGCTTTTGAGGTCGACACACAAAAAAGGTGACAAGGTACCGGGTTTATACTTACAATCAGAGGCTTTGCTGGAAACGGCTGCACCGAACGCGGCGTCCATGTCGTGGCGATGGGCGCGTAAAGTTCTGTAAATATTCGAAGTTGATAATGGCGACTGATCCCGTGGCTGTAAGGCCTGAGGCGCTGAAGCGCACTGCACCAGACTTTGAAGAGGTGGGGATTGAAGAAGAAAACTTCAAGCCCTTGACGGCAGAGCAGGCGCAGGCATTCCGATCCGCCCATCCTCAAATGGGTTTGTGGTGGATTGTCTCGGGGCAGGCTCTCGTGGGCCTGTTGGCTGCCGGTGCGGCTTGGGCTGTGAGTGGGCGACCTGAGGTGGCTTGGTCCACGGCTTACGGTGCACTGGCGGTGGTGGTGCCATCGCTGTTGTTTGCCCGGGGGTTGTCCCGGCATGTGGGTTCACCAACGGGTGCTGCGATGGCGGCGTTCTTTGTGTGGGAAATGATCAAAGTGGCTTTGACGGTGGCAATGTTGGTTGCCGCGCCAAGGCTGGTTGCGCAGCTCAGCTGGTTGGCTTTGCTGGCAGGATTTGTGGTGACGCTGAAGGTGCATTGGGTGGCCGTGTGGTTGCACTCTGTGCGCAAAAAGCGGCACTGAAGGTTTAAAGAATCGACGAACTGGTGACATATGGCTGCTGAACACGCTGGAACACATGCCCCGACAGCTGGAGAGTACATCCAGCATCACCTGCATCACTTGCAGAAGAACTTCGCGTTTGAAAACGTGGAGCAGAAAAACATTGTGGACTTCAGTCTCTTTAACCTTGACTCGCTGATCTTTTCGGTGTTGTTGGGTGTGATTGGCTGCTTTTTCATGTGGCGTGCGGCCCGCAAGGCGACCTCTGGTGTGCCTGGTCGTTTCCAGGCTGCGGTCGAGATGTTGGCTGAGATGGTGGACAACCAAGCCAAGGGTGTGATCCACAACGCCACCAGCCGCAAACTGATTTCTCCATTGGCCATGACGGTGTTTGTCTGGATTTTCCTGATGAACGCCATGGACATGTTGCCCGTGGATTTGATCCCCGCTGTTTGGCACGGTGCAGGCCCTGCACTTGGGTTCAAAGATTACATGCGTGTGGTCCCCACGGCCGACTTGTCGACCACGTTGGGACTGTCTTGCTCGGTTTTGTTCGTTTGCTTGGTTTACAACATCAAGATCAAAGGTCTTGGCGGCTGGGCGCATGAATTGATTGCTGCACCATTTGGTGACCATTGGGCGCTGTACCCAGTGAACTTCTTGATGCAGATGATTGAGTATCTTGCCAAAACCGTGTCCCATGGCATGCGGTTGTTTGGCAACATGTTTGCAGGTGAGTTGGTGTTCATGCTGATTGCTCTGATGGGCGGCGGTTGGGCACTGTCAGGTACTGGAATCGGTTTGGCCATTGGTCACCTGGTTGCCGGCACCGTGTGGACGCTGTTTCACATCTTGGTCATTACCTTGCAAGCCTTCATCTTTATGATGTTGACGCTGATCTACACGGGTCAAGCGCACGACGCACATTGATGTAACTTTCTTTTCGCTTTCGTTTTTTACTTTCCACCAACTTTTAGGAGCTTCTCATGGAAAACATTCTCGGCCTCGTCGCACTGGCTTGTGGTTTGATCGTCGGTCTCGGCGCTATCGGTGCCTCTATCGGTATCGCTTTGATGGGCGGTAAATTCCTGGAGTCTTCTGCTCGCCAGCCAGAACTGATGAACGAACTGCAAACCAAAATGTTCATTTTGGCTGGTCTGATCGACGCTGCTTTCCTGATCGGTGTTGCTATCGCTCTG
>CAZHDP010000232.1:4635-5814 GCA_964531605.1 uncultured Burkholderiaceae bacterium
CTGCTGTTCGCGTTCGCTAACCCCTTCGTGTTGAAGTAATCGCTGAATCCCTTTCACGACCGAAAGGAATCAAGCCGTGAACATTAACGCAACACTGTTCCTACAGGCCATCGTTTTTGCGATCCTGGTGTGGTTCACGATGAAATTCGTGTGGCCCCCCTTGACCGCAGCGTTGGACGAACGTGCCAAGAAGATCGCTGATGGTTTGGCCGCTGCCGACAAGGCAAAGTCTGAGCTGACTGCTGCCAACAAGCGCGTCGAAGAAGAGTTGGGCAAAGCCCGCAATGAATCTGCCAGTCGTCTGGCCGATGCAGAGCGCCGTGCGCAAGCTTTGATCGAAGAGGCCAAAGGTCGGGCAACCGAAGAAGCCAACAAGATCGTGGCTGCTGCCAAGGCAGAAGCTGAGCAACAGACTGTCAAAGCCCGTGAAGTTTTGCGCGAGCAAGTCGCTGCGCTGGCTGTCAAAGGTGCCGAGCAGATTCTCCGCAAGGAAGTCAACGCTGGCGTCCATGCTGACCTCCTGGGTCGTCTGAAGACTGAGCTGTAATCATGGCTGAACTTGCGACCATCGCCCGTCCTTACGCTGAAGCGCTGTTCAAAGCCGTCAGCGTCAACGATGCGGCAGCCGTAGCCGATCAGGTCAACGAGTTGGCCGCCATCGCCGCCAACAGCCAGCTGCGTGAGTTTTCGGGTAACCCGAAAACCAAAGACAGTCAGGTTTTCGAACTGTTCACCGGGGTTGCCAAAGGCTTTCTGGGTGATGGCGCCAAAAATCTGCTGCGCGTGGTGATTGAGAACGGACGCCTTTCGGCTTTGCCCGAAATTGCTGCCCAGTATCAACAGCTGGTGAATGCCCGCTCAGGCGTCTCTGACGCGTTGGTGTACAGCGCATTCCCTATTGATGCTGCAGCTTTGGCTGATTTGACTGCCGCGTTGGAGAAGCGTTTTGGGCGCAAGCTCAATGCGCAAGTCCACTTGGATCCCTCCTTGATTGGTGGCGTCCGCGTAGTGGTCGGTGATGAGGTGTACGACACCTCTATCAAGGCCCGTCTGGAACAAATGAAAGTTGCTCTCACTGCCTGATTCTCAGGACGTGAAGCGAACAGGCAACCATTAAAGAAAGAAGGAAAGAGTCATGCAACTCAATCCCGCAGAAATTTCTGAGCTGATCAAGAGCCG
>CAZHDP010000233.1:0-5813 GCA_964531605.1 uncultured Burkholderiaceae bacterium
GCGAGCACGTTGACCACACCCTTGCCAGACACGGTTTGCATGAAGTCCGTGATGTTGAGCATGGGCTCGCCAAAGAACTGGTTGCCACCTTGGCTTTCGATTTGCATCAGGCCGCGCTGGATGGCCCCGATGCTGGCCGCACTGATGTTGCCGTATTCAGTGGTGAAGGTGGATGCGTTCTCGCCCACGTACTGGCACATGGCCCGCAGGTCTTTCATGTCCAACAGCAGCAGGCCGTTGTCGTCTGCGATTTTGAACACCAGTTGCAGCACACCGGCCTGGATGTCGTTCAGGTCCAGCATGCGCGCCAGCAGCAACGGCCCCAAGTCGCTGACCGTGGCTCGCACGGGGTGGCCTTGCTCGCCAAACACATCCCACAGCGTGGTCGGGAAGGCCTCTGACTGAGGGGCCGACAGCTGCCGCTCTGCCACCACTTTGGCCAGTTTGTCGCTGAGCACACCTGGTTGTGAAATCCCCGTCAGGTCGCCTTTGATGTCGGCCATGAACACCGGTACGCCGATACGTGAGAAGCCTTCTGCCAGGGTCTGCAAGCTGATGGTCTTGCCCGTACCGGTGGCCCCGGTGATCAAACCATGGCGGTTGGCTTTGTCTGGCAATAAAAAGCACTCGATGAGGTCTTTGCCAGTGCCATGTTGGGCAACAAGAAACGGATCTGCCATGGTGATAGAAGGTGTGAAGTTGAACAGTTGCGTTGTGAACACAGAACGCACAGAGCGCACTTTAGACCAATTCCAAGGCTACTTTGGCACAGTTTGTCTGTCTGGGCGCTGAGCCGCGGGTTCGAACCGTAAAATCGAGGGCTGATTCCAACAAAAGCAAAGGTGGCGGCATGGCCGGGCACAGTAAATGGGCAAATATCCAGCACCGTAAGGGCAGGCAAGACGAGAAGCGCGGCAAAATTTGGACGCGCATTGTGCGTGAAATCACAGTGGCGGCACGCCAGGGTGGGGCAGACATCAGCGCCAACCCCCGCTTGCGACTGGCCATTGAAAAGGCCAAGGCGGCCAACATGCCTGCTGACCGCGTCAAGTACAACATCGACAAGGCCTCTGGCAACCTGGAAGGCGTGAACTACGAAGAGATCCGCTACGAAGGTTACGGCGTGGCGGGTGCGGCCATCATCGTGGACACGATGACGGACAACAAAGTCCGTACCGTGGCAGAGGTTCGACACGCGTTCAGCAAAAACGGTGGAAACATGGGCACTGAAGGCTCAGTGGCTTTCCAGTTCAAGCATTGCGGCCAGTTGGTGTTTGCGCCAGGCACCAATGAGGACAAGGTCATGGAAGTGGCCTTGGAATCGGGTGCCGAAGACGTCATCACGGGTGACGACGGCTCGATCGAGGTCTTGACGGCCTATGCTGACTTCGAAGCTGTGAAAAACGCGTTGGAAGCGGCAGGTCTGAGCGCAGAAATTGCTGAAGTGACGATGCGTCCTGAAAATACCATCGAATTGTCCGAAGAAGATGCTGTGCGCATGCAACGCATCATCGACGTTTTAGAAGACCTGGACGATGTCCAGGAGGTTTACCACAATGCCCAGTTGTAAGTGCAAGTGCGGCACCGCACGAAAGGTGCAAGCATGAATGTTCTCGTGATCGGCGGCGGTGGGCGTGAGCACGCCATGGCCTGGAAGTTGAGTCAGTCCGAAAAAGTCCACAAGGTGTTTGTGGCTCCCGGCAACGGTGGCACAGCCCTTGACCCTCATCTGACCAATGTCAATATCACTGACCCGCAGGAACTGCGGGCTTGGGCTGCTACTGAAAAGATAGCGTTGACGGTGGTCGGGCCAGAAGCCCCGCTCGCTGCTGGCGTGGTGGATGAGTTCCGTGCCCATGGCCTGCGCATTTTTGGCCCAACCCGAGCTGCTGCGCAGTTGGAGAGCTCCAAGGCCTTTTCCAAAGCCTTCATGAAGCGCCACGGCATTCCCACGGCTGCGTATGACGCGTTCACCGATGCTGCTTTGGCCCACGCCTACGTGGACAAGATGGGCGCGCCTATTGTGGTCAAGGCCGACGGCCTGGCTGCAGGCAAAGGGGTGGTTGTGGCGATGAGCCTGGCTGAGGCACATGAGGCCATTGACTTCATGTTGGTGGGCACCGATCTGGGTGTGGTTCACAACCCAGGTGAAGATGGCAAGGCCGTGCCACGTGTCGTGATCGAAGAGTTCTTGCAGGGCGAAGAGGCCAGCTTCATCGTGCTGTGCGATGGCAAAAACGTGACCGCGCTGGCCACGTCGCAAGACCACAAACGCCTGATGGACGGTGACGCGGGCCCCAACACGGGTGGCATGGGCGCGTATTCACCTGCCCCGGTGGTCACCCCTGACGTGCATGGCCGCGCCATGCGTGAGATCATTTTGCCGACCCTCCAGGGCATGGAAAAAGACGGTATTCCTTACACAGGTTTTCTGTATGCTGGGTTGATGATCCAGCCCGATGGCCAGGTCAAAACGCTGGAATTCAACTGCCGCATGGGCGACCCTGAGACCCAGCCCATCATGATGCGCCTCAAATCAGATTTGTTTGATGTCTTGATGGCAGGCACATCGCAAAAGCTGGACCAAGTGGAGTTGCAATGGGATCGCCGTGCCGCCTTGGGTGTGGTGATGGCTGCCGCCGGATACCCCATGTCGCCCCGCAAGGGTGACACGATCACCGGGTTGCCTTATGTGGGCTCAGAGCGACGCACCGAGCCCCGTGCTGAGCAAGACGACTTGCAAGTCTTTCACGCGGGCACTGCGTTGAAAGAGGGGGTTGTCAGCGTCACCGGTGGTCGTGTATTGTGTGTCACCGCCCTCGGGGACTCCGTCAAAAAGGCGCAAGCACGTGCTTACGAATGGGTGCCCAAGATCCAATTTGATGGGGCACAGTTCCGCACTGACATCGGGTTTCGGGCTGCCAAGTGAAAGGCTGAATCATGAAAGTTCGTGAATACCTCGTTGAACTGCAAAACAACATCACCTCTGCCATTGCCGAGGAAGATGGCGTTGGGACGTTTGTGTCTGATGTTTGGCATAAAGGGGGGCATGAGCCGTTGCAGGGTGATGGCATCACCCGCATCATGGAAGGCGGGGCGGTGTTTGAGCGTGCGGGCTGTGGTTTTTCGCACGTGCGCGGTGCGAGTTTGCCGCCGTCGGCCACCCAACACCGGCCTGAGCTGGCTGGCGCACCCTTTGAGGCCATGGGGGTGTCCTTGGTGTTTCACCCGCGCAACCCCTATGTGCCTACCGTGCACATGAACGTGCGCATGATTGCTGCGACCGCCGAGGGCAAAGACCCTGTGTGCTGGTTTGGTGGCGGCATGGACTTGACGCCTTATTACGGCATTGAAGAAGACGCGGTTCACTTTCACCAAATCTGTCACGACGCCCTGCAGCCCTTCGGTGACGACAAATACCCCCGCTTCAAAAAGTGGTGCGATGAGTACTTCTTTTTGAAGCACCGCAATGAGCAACGGGGGGTGGGGGGCGTCTTTTTTGACGATTTCGCAGAGCTGGGTTTTGAGCGCAGCCGAGACATGATGAAAGCGGTGGGTTCGTCCTTTTTGTCCGCTTACCTGCCCATCGTAGAGCGCCGCAAAGACACGCCGTACACAGAGCGTGAGCGTGACTTTCAGTTGTACCGCCGAGGTCGTTACGTCGAATTCAACTTGGTGTGGGACCGTGGCACGCACTTTGGATTGCAATCCGGTGGCCGCACCGAGTCGATCTTGCTGTCGATGCCGCCCCTGGTGAGCTGGTCTTACCAGCGTCAACACGAGGCTGGGTCACCAGAGGCCCGGTTGACGCAAGATTTCTTGGTACGCAAGGATTGGATTTGACCCAGCCGCGGCGTGTGGGTGTGTTTGGCGGGGCCTTTGACCCGCCACACTTGGCCCATGTGGCGTTGGCTCAAGCCGCCCTTTCTGGTTTGGCGTTGGACCAGTTGTGGGTTTTGCCAACGGGTGTCGCTTGGCATAAACACCAGCAGTTGAGTGCAGCCCACCACCGTCTGGCCATGTCCCGTCTGGCTTTTGCCGGGCTGCCCGGTGTGCAGGTTGACCCGCGTGAGCTTCGGCGTGAGGGGCCAACCTACACGGTCGACACCTTGCGCGAGTTGCAGGCCGAGCATCCTGCCACGCAATTTCACCTGATCATCGGCGCAGACCAAGCCCAATCGTTGATGCGTTGGCACGAATGGCAAGCGGTGTTGCAACTCGCTATAATTACTGTAGCTGTGCGCGGCGTGGAATGTGCTGCGAACGACAGTTTGACGGTGGATGACAAGCCCAGCGGGCGCGCTTTGATTGACGCTCTGCCCCAGGCTCTGAAAGCCGCAGGGCGATTTGAAGCCCTGGACATGCCGGCCCTTGCCGTCAGTGCGACCAGCATCCGCCAGCGGGTGGCTTCTGGGCTAGGGATAGCCAATCTGGTCACCGAGTCCGTTGCACGTTATATTGCCCAAAACCACCTTTACCTCGCCCATTGATGACCACTTCACGCACCACCAACCGCAAGCCCGCTTCTGTCACCAGCGAAAGCGCAGCCAAAAAAGACGTTCAAAAACTCCAGCGTGCCATTGTGGATGGCCTGGAAGATGTCAAGGCGCAAGACATCGTGGTGTTCAATACAGAGGCTCTGTCATCGTTGTTTGAGCGCGTGATCATCGCCAGCGGCACCTCGAATCGCCAAACCAAAGCGCTGGCAGCCAGCGTGCGCGATGCGGTGCGTGAGGCGGGCTTCGCCAAACCCCGCATCGAAGGTGAAGACAATGGCGAGTGGATCATTGTGGACTGTGGTGCTGCCGTGGCCCACATCATGCAGCCCACGATCCGCCAGTACTACCACCTGGAAGAAATCTGGGGTCAGACGCCTGTGCGCCTGAAGTTCGGTGCCACCAAGCCCGTGGTCGAAGAAAAGGCCGAGGCCAAGGCGGCGCCTGCTAAAAAATCGTCCAACAAAAAGGCTGAAAGCGATTCGCCGTACCTGCGTCGCAGCAGTGCCGTGAAAACGGCGGAGCGCGATGCCAAGCAAGCGGCAGAGAAGGCCGCCAAGCCAGTGGCCCGCAAGCGCCCCGCAGGCGCCAAAGTCGCAAGTGGTGCGACGGCTGCCAAACCCACCAAAGTGGTGGTGAAGGCGCCAGTCAAAAAAGCCTCTCCAAAAGCGGCGCCCAAAGTGGCCTCCAAAACAGCAGCCAAGGCACCCGTAAAAGCGCCAGCGAAAGCACCGGTAAAAGCGGCTGCCAAAAAGGCGACGCGCTGATCGAGTTGCTTGCCTGGTAGGAAGCCTCACGCGCTGGTGTCTGCATGAAGCTGTTGATCGTGGCGGTTGGTTTGCGCGTACCTGACTGGGCTCAGACAGCTTGGGAGGATTACGCCAAACGGTTTCCCTCAGAGCTGCGTGTCGAGCTGAAAGCCGTCAAAACCGAGCCCAGAGGCAGCAAAACCTTGGAGACGCTGTACGCTGCTGAGCGTGAGCGCATTGAAGCCGCCATCCCCAAGGGCAGTCGCATTGTGGTGTTGGACGAGCGGGGCAGCAACCTCACCACGGTGGCCTTGGCCCAGCGGCTGAAAACCTGGCAACTCGAAGCCGACAATGTGGCCTTGGTGATCGGCGGACCCGATGGCTTGGACCCCGCGTTCAAGCAATCAGCCCATGAGCGCATCCGCTTGTCAGACCTGACCTTGCCGCACGCGTTTGCGCGGGTGCTGTTGATCGAGCAACTCTACAGGGCCTGGTCAGTGAACGCTGGTCACCCCTACCACCGCGAGTGATCGCCCAAACCCATGTCAACTGCGCAGCACGCTTTCAT
>CAZHDP010000234.1:0-5809 GCA_964531605.1 uncultured Burkholderiaceae bacterium
CACACATAAGCGTTCGCTTTCGATGCGACCCGGTTAAACGCAAGCCAAAAAGCTGTGCGCCAGAGGGTCTGAAAATCAATCAGGCAGGTAACGGGAAACTTCAGAGGGGAGCATGGGCACCACGATTTTGGCCACATTGGCCAGCCACCGGATACCCTCAGACGCTTGCCAACCGTCGTGGCGCTGGAAAGGCGTGCGGCTGATGACCAACACCACCAGCAACAGCAACAACACGCCGCGAACCAAGCCAAACACCGCCCCCAAGGCACGGTCAATCGGGCGCAAGCCCACCACACTCACGAATTTTTTCAGCAAGGTGATCAACAAGGTGCAACCAATGAGCGTCAACACGAAGACCACAGCGAAGCCGGCAACGTAGCGCACGGTCTCACTGGCACCACTGAGTGGCAACAGATTGCCCATGGCCGATGCGAACCATTGCGCCAGCACATAGGCCGCCAACCAGGCCAGCACCGACAACACTTCATACACCACACCACGCCACGCGCCGACGAGCACCGACACCAGCAGTACAGCCAGCAAAGCCCAATCGACGGCACTGATGTCCATGGTGCGAGCCTCAGTCAGACGTTCAAATCACAGCGTCAAGATGGCGGCTGGCAAATCCAGCCCTTTGACCTTGCCTGCCGTTTTTTCAGCCTCGGCCTTGGTCGAGAAAGGTCCCACACGCACTCGAATGCGTTGCCCTTCCTTGGTTTCTGCCACGTGAGTGTAGGTTTTGAGACCAGCTCTTTCGAGTTTTTGGCGTGTTTCGCGGGCTTTCGCCGCATCAGCAAAAGCGCCCACCTGGATCACAAACCGGTGGTCATCTGCCGCAGCTTTGGCAGAGAGGTCTTTGCCTTCGAGCAAAGACTTGGCCCGCGCACCATCATCGGCCTTGGCCTCGTGTTTGGGCTCTGGTTTAACTTCGGGTTTTTTAGGCTCAGGCTTGGGTTCAGGTTTCGACTCAGCCTTGTGGTCCGTCTTGTGGTCCGTCTTGGGGTCAGGCTTGGCTTCGGCTTTGGCCACCGGTTTCACATCCGCTTTAGCGTCGGCCTTGGACTCTGGCTTAGGCTCGGGTTTGGGCTCAGGTTTTGATTCGCTCTTGGCTGAGGTCACCAAACCGCCGACAGCCTTGCTGGCTGTCGCCACCTTGGCGGCTGTTTTGGCGGCATCACTGCCCACGATTTGCTCTTCAGGGTCCAAACTCGCAGAGGCAGACACATTGCTGCTGGCGGGTTTGGCAATCACCACAGCGGTGGCATTGGGTGCCGCCGCCGCAGGAATCTGCAGCGGAGCAACTTTGTTTTTGTCGGGCATCTCAATGTGCACATCGACGGGTATGGGGCGCGGCTGGGTGTCAAACAGCATCGGGAAACCCACCACACCCACCAACACCAACACAGCGGCACCGATCAAGCGGTGCTTGGCACGCTGGCGCATCACTTCGACATTTTCAGCCGGCCGGGTCGAGGGGGTGGGGTTCTCACCACTTTGGCGAAATTTGAAGAAAGCCATGTAGCGTTGTGTCAGGCACCGTTGAGGTGTTTCGCATGAAGCCGAGGTACGCCGTCTTTCAACACGCCACCCACGGTCAGGAAGGATCCGAAGACCACGATTCTATCAGTGGGGGCTGCGGCAGCGACGGCCGCGGCCAGTGCAGAAGCGGGATCGGCGTGCACACTGACAGCATGAGGAACGTGACTGCCCGCCAAGGCAGGTGTGGCCGCTTTGACCTGTTGCAGGGTATCGGCCAAATGCTGGCCAGAGGCAGCCCTGGGCAACGGTAAATCGCAAAAATACCAGCGGTCAACCAAAGGCGCCACACGGGCCAGCATGGTGGCCAGGTCTTTATCAGCCATGGCGCCCAAGACGGCATGGGTGCAGGGATAGAAGCCCATCGCGTCCAAGTTGGCCGTCAACGCGGCAACGGCATGGGGGTTGTGGGCCACGTCCAACACCAAGACGGGCTCGCCAGGCACGATCTGGAAACGCCCTGGCAGGGCCACCATGGCCAGGCCGTTGCGCACGGCCTGGGCTGTCACGGGGATGCGCTCGCGCAGGGCTTCAAGGGCGGCCAGCACACCTGAGGCGTTGACCAACTGGTTGGCCCCGCGCAAGGCCGGGTAGGCCAATCCACTGAAACGCTTTTGACGCCCGCCCCAGCCCCACTGCTGTTTGTCGCCGCTGTAATTGAAGTCTCGGCCGAAGCACCACAGGTCAGCACCCACTTGCGCCGCATGGTCGACCACACTTTGTGGCGGGACGGGATCACTGACGATCACCGGACGCCCCGCCCGCATGATGCCGGCCTTTTCCAGGCCAATCGCGTCCCGGTCATGGCCCAGGAATTCCATGTGGTCCAAATCGATGCTGGTGATCACGGCGCAATCGGCGTCGATGATGTTGACGGCATCCAACCGGCCGCCCAAGCCCACTTCCAGGATCACCACGTCCAGCGCAGCTTGCGACATCAACCGCAGGATGGCCAAGGTGCTGAACTCAAAGTAAGTGAGGCTGATGTCAGCTTGCCCAGTTTGGGCATCGTTTTGAAGCCTTTGGTCTTCTACAGCGACAAAGTTTGCTACCAAATCAGGAGCAGAAACCGACTCACCATTGACCCGGCAACGTTCTTCAAACTGCACCAAATGAGGCGAGGTGTACACCCCCGTGCGGTACCCCGCCTGCAGCAACACCGCCTCCAACATGGCACAGGTCGATCCTTTGCCATTGGTCCCTGCCACGGTGATGACGGGGCAATCGAAACGCAAACCCATGCGGGTGGCCACCGTTTTGACGCGGTCCAAGCCCATGTCGATGGTGTGGGGGTGCAGGCGCTCGCAGTGCTGCAGCCAATCTTGCAAGGTGCTGGGGGGTGTCACGGTAGGGGTCATAGAGGCGGTATTGTCGGGGAAGACTCTTCACTTCAAAGTTAGCATCCACTATCATGACAACATGATCACGGTTTACGGCATTCCCAACTGCGACACGGTCAAAAAGGCCCGTGCTTGGCTCACCACGCAGGGTGTCGCGCATGTGTTCCACGATTTCAAAAAGCAAGGCGTGCCTGCCGACGAATTAGATGCCTGGGTTCAGGCTGTAGGCTGGGAGCTGCTGGTGAACCGAAAAGGCACCACCTGGCGCAAACTGGACCCCGCGGTGCAGGCCTCGGTGTCTGATGCCGCCTCGGCCAAACGGCTGATGCTGAGTGAATCCAGCGTGATCAAGCGACCCGTGGTGGCCTGGGCCCAGGGCCGCATCACGGTTGGGTTTGACAGCGCACAGTGGCTGAACCTTGTGTGATGTTGTGTAAAGATGGTCGGCGGCATCCAGGCCTGCCACGTTGTAGTCAGCACCGCCAATTGAGTACCGTCAACAAAGGTTTGAACATGACCACCGCATGGATTACCACCTCCGCCTTCGCCTTGATGGGCGTTTTGGCATTGGGTTCACCCGTCATGGCGCAAGAAACCGGGCGGGTCATCTCCAGCACACCCCTGGTTCAGCAAGTGGGTGTGCCGCGCCAAGTGTGTACCCACCAACCTATGGCCTTCAGCGAGCCCAAGTCCGGCGCTGGCGCGGTGATGGGCGCCATCGCGGGTGGCGGCTTGGGTAACGCGGTAGGCCAAGGCGGCGGCAAAGCCCTGGCCACAGCCATCGGCGTGATCGGTGGCGCGATGGCGGGTAACTCGATTGAAGGCAGCAATACCCAGGTGCAAAACGTGCAGCAATGCAGCACCCAAACGTTTTATGAAAACCGCACCGTCGGCTACAACGTGGTGTACGAATACGGCGGCAAGCAATACAACGTGCAAATGCCCAACGACCCCGGTCCCACCCTGCAATTGCAGGTCAGCCCGGTAGGTGCCATGAACAACGCACCCCAAACGGCTCTGTCACCAAGCACAGAACAGCCAGTGACTTACCTGCAGCCGGAAATGCAGCAACCCGTGATCACCAACAGCACCACTTATGTGGTACCGGCCTATCCGGCCTACCAACCGTATTACGCGCCTCCTGTGGTCTACCCTCGGTATTACGGCGGGTATTACCCCCCAGTTGGCATTTCACTGGGTTTTGGTTACAGAGGGGGTTACCGCGGCGGATACCACGGTGGTCACCGACGCTGAATCTTTACAATGGGGGGATGACTACAGCAACCATCCCCAACGTTACCGTCTCCACCCAAGCCAGCGTCTACTTTGACGGCAAGTGCGTGAGCCACGCAATCACTTACCCCGATGGCACCAAAAAGAGCGTCGGTGTGGTCTTGCCGTCCAGTTTGACATTCAACACCGGCGCACCTGAAATCATGGAGTGCGTGGCAGGCTCTTGCGAATACAAACCGGCAGGCAGCGATGCGTGGGTCACGTCCAAGCCGGGCGAAACATTCAGCATCCCCGGAAACTCCAAATTCGATATCCGGGTGACCGAGGCTTACCACTACATCTGCCATTTCGGCTGATCTGAATCGCCCAGCAGAACCCAGCTGGCTGTCACATCACCACAGGTTCTGGCTCCAGTCGGATGCCAAACCGTTCGTAAACGCTGGTCTGGATGGCCTTGGCCAGCGTCATCACCTCACCGCCAGTGACAGGGTCGTCACGTCCGCCCCGGTTCACCAGGACCAAGGCCTGCTTCTCGTAGACACCCGCACGACCCACGGTCTTGCCTTTCCAACCGCAGGCGTCGATCAACCACCCCGCCGCCAGTTTCACGCTGCCATCAGGCATGGGGTAATGGACGATATTCGGCTCACAGGCAATGATGTCGGTGCACTGATGAGACGATACGGTGGGGTTTTTGAAAAAACTCCCGGCATTGCCCAGCACTTTGGGGTCGGGCAACTTGGCCCTGCGGATGTCACAGACCCAGTCAAACACTTGCATGGCCGTGGGCCGGTCAACGCCCAACTCGCGGCATTTGCGCTCCAACTCCAAGTAACCCAACACCGGCTTCCAGGCTTTGGGGAGGTAAAACCGCACATGGGTGATCAGCGCTTTGCCTGCCAGCCCCAACCCGCCCGCCGTCGCGACATGCTTGAACACCGAATCACGGTAACCAAAGGCACATTGGGCCGCGTTCAAGGAAAACCGGTCGCCCGTCAACAGATTCACCGCATCCAAGGCATGAAAACGGTCTTGCAACTCCACCCCGTAGGCACCGATGTTTTGGACTGGAGACGCCCCCACAGTGCCAGGGATCATGGCCAAATTCTCTAGACCTGGGTAGCCTTGGTCGAGCGTCCACTGGACAACATCGTGCCAAACCTCGCCGCCCCCGGCTTCAACAATCCAGGCTTTGTCGGTTTCAGCAACCAAGCGTTTGCCCAAGATTTCGACCTTCAACACGGGGATTTTCACGTCGCCCGTCAACACGATGTTGCTGCCACCCCCCAGTACAAACGGGGCGCTTTGCGCGGGCCATTCAGGAGAAGTCAAAGCGGTTTGCAGCGTTTCGACATCGCGCACCCGCATCAGCTGAGCAGCACGCGCCACAATGCCGAAGGTGTTATGGGGCTGCAGGGACACATGAGACTCAAAGAACATGGGAGAATTGTCTCACCCCCCGAAACAAGGGGCCAATGTGAGTCTGATTCAACCTGTTAGTGATCCCGTCATGCCGTCATTTGATACCGTTTGTGAAGCCGATGGTGGTGAAGTCAAAAATGCTGTTGACAACACCATCAAAGAAATCGCCACCCGCTTTGATTTCAAAGGCACGTCGGCGGCTGTGGAAATCAAGGACAAGGAAATCACCATGACCGGTGACGCCGAGTTCCAACTCACCCAAATTGAAGACATTTTGC
>CAZHDP010000235.1:0-5794 GCA_964531605.1 uncultured Burkholderiaceae bacterium
TCACCAAAACCCAAAGTCACGATGGCCAGGTAGTCGCCACGCAGTTTGAGCGTGGGTGCCCCTAGCAGCACGCCAAAGCCTCCTGCCAGCAAGGCCCCCAACGGCACCACCACCCACAGGGGCATGTGCAAGCCCTCTGGGAACATGGCCGCGATGGCGGGGAACGAGTCGGTCAAATGCGGCGAGGCCAGCAGGCCGAACATGTAGGCACCAACGGCGAAGAACGCCACGTAGCCCAAGTCCAGCAGGCCCGCAAAGCCCACCACAATGTTCAGGCCCAGGGCCAGCAACACGTACAGCAAGGCCATGTCGGCGATGCGCACCCAGGCATTGCCCGCCATTTGCAACAGCAGGGGCAAGATGATCAGCGCCGCAGCGCCTGCCAGATAAACAGCAAATTTGTTTTGTTTCATGAAAACCTCTTAGGCTGTTGAGATCAAGCGCGATCAGCGACACGCTCACCCAGCAAGCCCGAGGGCCGCAAGGTCAACATGATGATCAGGACGACGAACGCAAAGATGTCGGAGTAATGGCTGCCCAACACGCCCCCCGTCAGAGAACCAATGTAGCCAGCGCCTATCGATTCGATCAGCCCCAACAGAATGCCCCCGACCACGGCACCGGCCAAATTGCCAATGCCGCCGAACACGGCTGCCGTGAACGCTTTGAGACCAGGCAAAAAACCCATCGTGTGCTGGGCCGTACCGTAATTGGCGGCCCACATGATGCCCGCGATGGCAGCGAGCACCGCACCGATGATGAAGGTGGCCGAGATCACCATGTCAGGCTTCACGCCCATCAAGCCAGCAACCCGAGGGTTCTCAGCCGTGGCCCGCATGGCGCGCCCCAATTTGGTGTGGTTCACCAGGTACATGAGCACCGCCAATGACACGGCTGTCATGCCCAAAATGAGAATCTGCGTGGGCGTGATCGACGCGCCAGCCACGTTGAACGGCGCACTGGGCAGCAGCGTGGGGAAGGGTTTGTAGTTGGGCTTCCAAATGATCATGGCCAGCGTCTGCAGCAAGATGGACATGCCGATGGCCGTGATCAGCGGCGCCAGCTTGGGGCTGTTGCGCAAAGGACGGTACGCCACTTTTTCGATCACAAAGTTGAGGGTGGCGGCCACCACGCAGGCGATGACCATCGAAATCAGCAAAATGAGCCATCCGGGCGTGCCGGGCATGGACTCTTTCATCAGGCCAATGATCGACCAACTGGTCAAGGCCCCCACCATCAACACCTCGCCGTGGGCAAAGTTGATCAAGTTGATGATGCCGTACACCATGGTGTAACCCAGGGCCACCAGCGCGTACATGCTGCCGAGCACCAGACCATTGATGATCTGCTGTAGCAATATTTCCATAAGTTTCTCCGTTGTGTGATCGGGGTAACCGATCACCTGTTTTGAAAGCGAGAGGCGCTGGTATGCGCATCCCGCCATTCGACTGCTCACCTCGTCTTACGTCGTGAACACCCTTGTCCAGACTTGACCACCGGACTGCACAGTCTTCAAGGCCCATCACCTTAAGCAATTAGCCTACCAAGTCGCACGCAGCACAGCCAAATCAAAGCAAAGGCAGGTCCCAGGCGATTTCGTGGACGCGATTCTAGCCATCGCGAAGGCCAAGATGGAGGGTGCAAGACCCGTGTTTACCCTTGCGCAGCGAAGGGGATTTGCAGGCAAACCGTGCGCGTTTCAGTCTTTTTTCACGGCCTCATCGTCCAAGGCACGCAAGAATGCCAGCTTGTCAGCGACCTTGGCCTCCAAGCCTCGGGGCACAGGTTGGTACCAGTCGGGCGCGGGCATGCCGTCGGGCAAATAGGTCTCCCCAGCAGCATAGGCATGGGGTTCGTCATGCGCGTAGCGGTACGCATGCCCGTAGCCCAACTCTTTCATCAGCTTGGTGGGCGCGTTGCGCAGGTGCACGGGCACCTCTCGACTCTTGTCTTGCTTGACGAAGGCCCTGGCCGCGTTGTAAGCCTTGTAGCCCGCATTGCTCTTGGCGGCGATGGCCAGGTAAATCACCGCCTGCCCCAAGGCCAGTTCACCCTCGGGACTGCCCAAGCGCTCAAAGGTGAGGGCCGCATCGTTGGCAATTTGCATGGCACGGGGATCAGCCAAGCCGATGTCCTCCCAAGCCATGCGCACGATGCGACGCGACAGGTACCTGGGATCGGCACCACCATCGAGCATGCGGCACAGCCAATACAGGGCGCCATCAGGGTTTGAGCCCCTGACGGATTTGTGCAGTGCTGAAATTTGGTCGTAAAAGTTGTCGCCGCCTTTGTCAAACCGCCTGGCGTTGAGGCTCAGCGCGTTGCTCAAGAAGTCCGCATCAATGTGGGTCAGACCCGCGGCACCCGCCGCTGTTTGGCATTGCTCCAGCAAATTCAAAAACCGGCGAGCATCGCCATCGGCGTAGCCCACCAGGGTGTCGATGGCGGACGCGTCCAACGCCAGGTGAGCCAACACGGTCTGTTGCGCCTTGTGCAGCAGCTGTTTGAGTTCGTCATCGGTCAGCGACTTGAGCACATAGACCTGCGCGCGCGAGAGCAAAGCCGAGTTCACCTCAAACGAGGGGTTCTCCGTGGTGGCACCAATGAAAGTGAACAAGCCAGACTCGACGTGGGGCAACAACGCATCTTGTTGCGACTTGTTGAACCGGTGAATCTCGTCCACAAACAAGATCGTGTGCTTGCCTTGCGCCAGGTACTGCTGCGCTTGCTCCATGGCGCTGCGGATGTCCTTTACGCCCGAAAACACGGCCGACAAGGCGATGAATTCGCAAGCAAACGCGTTGGCCGTGAGGCGTGCCAAGGTGGTCTTGCCCACGCCCGGCGGTCCCCACAAGATCATCGAATGCGGTTTGCCCGACTGAAATGCCAGACGCAGCGGCTTGCCCTCGCCCAACAAGTGGGTTTGGCCGATCACGTCGTAGAGGGTTTGGGGTCGCAGCGCCTCCGCCAAGGGCGCCTGGGGCGTTTGCGCGAACAGGTCAGTCATGGGTCACGCGCCGTGCGCCTCACTGCTTGAGGACATCGGCGCCACTGGGTGCTTTGAACTGGAACGCCGACGGGCTCAAGGTGACATTGGTTTGCACAGCACTGAACGTGAGCACGGAGCGCTGACCAAAACTGTCTTGGATGTCGAGCGCCGCCAGGTCAGCACCTTTGAAGCCCACCCGAATGCTCTGCAACTGACTGTCTTTGGCTTTGGGTGTGGCCTCGACCCACTGCAAACCATCGGCATCTGGCAACCCTTTAAGCACAAACTCGGCCTGCAGCGCCTTGAGGTCAGGCGCCGCCGCGATCAAGGCTGCGGGGGTTGAACCCAAGACCTGGTCTTGTTTGCGCGAGGTGACCTGGTTCAGGTCCACGTCCAGCAACCACAGTGTTTTGCCGTCCGCCACGATCAATTGTTCAAAGGGTTTTTTGTAGCTGAACTTGAAACGGTTGGGGCGCTGAAATTCAAACGTGCCGCTGGAGGACCGAGGCTTGCTGGCCTGCCCCTCTTTGGGCAAGGCCGTCACGACCTGGGTGAATTCGGCGCGACCACTTTTGACGTTGCGCACAAAGCCCTCAAGACTCTCCAAGCCTTCCGCGCTCGTCAAACCTGCAAAAGATGCTATCAAAAACGCAGCAAACAGTTTTTTCAAAGGACGCTTTCCGTGCGAAGAAACAAATCACTCGGCGCGGGTCGGCACC
This sequence comes from uncultured Burkholderiaceae bacterium, assembly GCA_964531605.1. Classification (GTDB taxonomy): domain Bacteria; phylum Pseudomonadota; class Gammaproteobacteria; order Burkholderiales; family Burkholderiaceae_C; genus Defluviibacillus. The sequence goes on from CAZHDP010000235.1 coordinate 3,709, forward strand.
AAAATTTCGCGCTGACCGCTGCCACTCATGCTGCTGACCAAACCGGCTTTTTCCATGTCCTCCACCAAACGCGCGGCACGGTTGTAGCCGATCTTCAGGTGGCGCTGCACCAGCGAAATGCTGGCCTTGCGGTTTTTGAGCACCACCTCGACAGCTTGGTCGTACATCGGGTCTTTCTCGCCGCCCGATTCACCATCCAAGCCCAAGCCACCGTCTTCACCGTCAACGGTGCCGCCTTCGAGCACACCTTCGATGTAATCCGGCTCACCTTGGGTCTTCAGGTAACTCACAACGCGGTGGACCTCTTCGTCGCTGACAAACGCGCCGTGCACACGGATGGGCAAGCCCGTGCCGCTGGGCATGTACAGCATGTCGCCCATGCCCAGCAAAGCTTCGGCACCCATTTGGTCGAGGATGGTGCGGCTGTCGATCTTGCTGCTGACCTGGAAGGCGATGCGGGTGGGGATGTTGGCCTTGATCAGGCCCGTGATCACGTCCACGCTGGGGCGCTGGGTAGCCAAGATCAAATGGATGCCTGCGGCACGGGCTTTCTGGGCCAACCGGGCAATCAGCTCTTCGATTTTCTTGCCCACCACCATCATCAGATCGGCCAGCTCGTCGATCACCACCACGATGTGGGGCAAGCGGTCCAACGGTTCGGGCGATTCAGGTGTCAACGAAAACGGGTTGTAGATGAACTCTTCACGGGCACGGGCCTCGTCGATTTTGGCGTTGTAGCCAGCCAGGTTACGCACCCCCATCTTGCTGAGCAGCTTGTAGCGCCGCTCCATCTCGGCCACACACCAGTTCAAGCCATGGGCGGCTTGTTTCATGTCCGTGACCACGGGGGCCAACAAATGCGGAATGCCTTCGTAAACCGACATTTCCAGCATTTTGGGGTCGATCATGAGCAAGCGGACATCGCGGGCTTCGGCCTTGTACAACAGGCTCAAAATCATGGCGTTGATGCCCACCGATTTACCCGAACCGGTAGTACCGGCCACCAAGCAGTGCGGCATTTTGGCCAAATCGGCCACCACGGGGTTGCCCACAATGTCTTTGCCCAAACCCATGGTCAACATCGATTTGGCTTCGTTGTAGACCACCGAGCCCAGAATTTCACTCAAACGGATCGTCTGCCGACGTGCATTGGGCAACTCCAAGGCCATGTAGTTTTTGCCTGGGATGGTCTCGACCACGCGGATGGACACCAAGCTCAGCGAACGGGCCAAGTCTTTGGCCAACCCCACGATCTGAGAGCCCTTCACGCCGGTGGCAGGTTCGATCTCGTAGCGGGTGATGACCGGACCTGGCGACGCCAACACCACTTGCACCGATACACCGAAGTCTTTGAGTTTTTTCTCAATCAGGCGACTGGTCATCTCCAGGGTTTCGTGGGCCACCGTTTCCTGCCGAACCAACGGGGCATCAAGCAAGCTGACCTGAGGCAACGGGCTGTCGGGCATCTCGCTGAACAAGGGCTTTTGCTTCTCCTTGATCACACGGTCACTCTGCGCCACTTCGACCACCACAGGCTCAATCGGCACAGGCGCGGACCGAGGGCGTGGGGCGGGTACGGCATGCCATTCGGTGACCGGTGGCGGCGAGGCCAAAGATGGGGCCTCTGCGGTGACAAGCGCTGCGCTTGCCTTGGTCGTGTCAGCCACCACCTCTGCTGGCGCATTCAGGGGCACATCGGTGACTTGGGCGCTCGGCATGTCTGCCCAGACAGGGTCAAGGCGAGGCTCGGTCGCAGCAGCAGACGCGAAGGAGGTGGCCGGAGCAACCGCGATGTCAGGCCCCAGTGGCATCGTGAAGCCAGCATCCTCCCGTTGCATCGCCGCCTGTTTGCCCAGTTCAACGTCGTGCGCCATTTCGCGTTTGGCACGGGAGTTGGCGATCAAGTCAGACAGCACACCGCCCAGGCGTTCAGCCAATCGCGCCCACGAGAAACGAAACACCAAGGACGCGCCCAACACACTGAGCACGATCCACGCCAAACCCGAGCCATTGAACCCCAACCATTTGGAGCCCAGCGGGCCCAACACATAGCCCAACACACCGCCGGCATGCCCAGGCAAATGGG
>CAZHDP010000236.1:0-1310 GCA_964531605.1 uncultured Burkholderiaceae bacterium
GGCGTAGCCTTCCTCACGACGGGTCGGTCGACACGACAGCGGCAATGCAGGTATCTGAACCTGACGCTGCCAGGCATCGCGGAGGATCTTGTCGGCATCTGCGGTGTCCATCAGAGTGAGCCTTTCACATGGCTTCGCTTGTCCACCGCCACCTCACCGTCTTCTTTGGTGAACACGCCTCGTTGTGGGACAGGCAACAGTTCAAGCACAGTCTCAGAGGGGCGACACAAACGTGTCCCCTTGGGGGTGACCACAATCGGCCGGTTGATCAAAAGGGGATGCTGCAGCATGAAGTCGACCAGCTCTTCATCTGACCACTTCGGATTGCCCAAATCCAAGTCATCGTAGGGCGTTCCTTTCTGGCGAAGCACGTCCCGAACGGGCACACCCATCGCCGCGATCAGCGCAAGCAACTCAGTTCGATGGGGCGGTGTTTCCAGGTAATGGACCACACGCGGTTCGATGCCGGCATTGCGGATCATGGCCAGCGTGTTGCGGGATGTGCCGCACTTGGGGTTGTGATAGATCGTGATTTCACTCATGTTGACAAGCTCTAGGAACGTTCGTACCAGCCTTTGCTGTTGTTGACAATGTGCACCACCAGCAGCATGACGGGGACCTCGATCAGCACACCAACCACCGTGGCCAGCGCGGCCCCAGAGTTGAAGCCAAAAAGGCTGATGGCTGCCGCCACCGCCAGCTCAAAGAAATTGGACGCGCCGATCAAGGCCGATGGACATGCGATATTGTGCGCCTCGCCAACGGCGCGATTGAGCCCATAAGCCAAAGCCGAGTTGAACAGCACTTGAATCAAGATCGGCACCGCCAGCAAGGCAATCACCAACGGCTGCTTCAAAATGGCTTCACCTTGAAACGCGAACAGCAACACCAAGGTGGCCAGCAAGGCGGCGACAGACCAAGGCCCAATGTTGGCCATCGCCGCATCAAATGCCGCTTGACCTTTGGCCAGCAAAGACCGACGGATCCACTGGGCCAGGATCACCGGCACCACGATGTACAGCACCACCGAGGTCAACAAGGTATCCCAAGGCACGGTGATGGCCGACAGCCCCAGCAAAAAGGCCACCAAGGGTGCGAACGCGATCACCATGATGCTGTCATTGAGGGCCACTTGTGACAGCGTGAATAAAGGGTCTCCACCCGTCAATCGGCTCCAGACGAACACCATGGCCGTACAAGGCGCAGCGGCCAGCAGGATGAGTCCTGCGATGTAGCTGTCGAGTTGGTCGGGCGGCAACCATGGCGAGAACCAGTGGCGGATGAACAGCCAACCGAGAAAAGCCATCGAA
>CAZHDP010000236.1:1320-5788 GCA_964531605.1 uncultured Burkholderiaceae bacterium
GACCAGCCAGTTCACAAACAGGGTCACGCCTATGCCTTTGACATGTTTGCGCACATCGCCCAACGCAGAGAAATCGACTTTGACCAGCATCGGAATGATCATCACCCAAATGAGCAGGCCCACAGGCAGGTTGACTTGTGCCACCTCCATGCGACCAATGGCCTGGAACAGCTTGGGCAGGAACTGACCCAACCCAATGCCTGCAACGATGCACAGCAACACCCAGACGGTGAGGTAACGCTCGAACACATTCATGGGGGCAACGGCGTCCTTCGCTGCGTTGGTTTCACTTGGTTTGTGCATGTCAACCCTTGGCCAGTTCGCGGGCAGTCGTTTGAAGCAAGGCCTTCTCCAGCTTGTCAGCAGGGAGGTTGATCAGCAACTCCAAACGCCGCTTGATCAAGTGGAGGGTTTTGCGAAAGGCCTCTGACTTGACGTCGTCTGATACGTCTCCCTCCGAGGGGTCTGCATAGCCCCAATGGGCCGTTGCAGGGTGCCCCGGCCAAACCGGACATACCTCGCCAGCAGCGTTGTCGCAAACGGTGATGATCAGGTCCATCACAGGCGCACCAGGCACCGCAAACTCATCCCAGGTTTTGCTGCGCAAGCCCTCAGTGGCAATGCCCGCGGCTTGCAAAACCTGCAGGCCCAGTGGATGAGGTTTCTGGTTTTCACGGGGGCTGCTGCCAGCCGAGTAGGCTTGAAAGCGCCCATCGCCCATGGCGTTCAGTAGCGCCTCAGCCAAGATGCTGCGCGCGGAATTGTGGGTGCAAAGGAACAGGACATTGAGGGGTTTGTGAGAAGCGTTCATGGTGTGGAATCAGCAGCAAGATGACGAGGATGAACCTTTGGGGCCACAACAGGCCGCCGACGCCGTTGGCGCCACAGCAGGCGGCGCACAGCACGCCCCCGCTTCAACGGTCTTGACGCTTTCGTTGAACACCGGAATGGTCCCCAAGGTATGGAAGTGTTCCCATGCGATGCCTTGCGGGTCTGTCACCCAGTGTTTCTCGCTCCGCGCATAGCAGCACGTGGTGGCACCTTCGTCCAACAAAGCCATGTCTGCAGACGCTGCGCGCGCTTTGAGGTCGGCCAATTCAGAGGCATCGTCCACCTGGAAACCCAAATGGTCTAAGCCAGGCTTATCGCCACGCGTCGAAATTGCAAAATTCACGCGAGGGTCGTCAAGCATCCACTTGGCGTAATCGACCTCGACGCGGGCAGGCTCCGCGGCGAACAGTTTGGTGTAAAAGCCGATGCTCTTGGTGAGGTCATCAACATGCACATGGACGTGGAATCTTTTCATGGGGTTCTCCGGGTGAGGGTTCAACATTCGCAAGCTTGGGCCGCCTCACTGAGGCAGGAGGCGCCCTGACAACAGTTCTGGGTAAGGTAGCTCAGCAGTTCATTCATGGTGTCAAACGAGGCTCGATAGACCAAATTGCGCCCCTGTCGCTCTTGGGTGATGAGCCCGGCGTGAATAAGCTCTTTCAGGTGAAAAGACAGCGTGTTGGGCGCAACCGCCAGTTGTTCGGCAAGGGCACCAGGGGTGAGCCCCTCGGCACCTGCCACCACCAACGACCGGAAGACACGCAGACGCACGGTTTGCGCCAGGGCAGCAAGAGATCGAACGATGTCAGTTTCTTTCATCCAACAATAATACAACAATTATTGAATCATTGAAGTATTACCAAAACATGAACTTCTGGAGCGGGGCGAAACCCTCGTGGCACTTGAGCCATCCATCGCGTCGTTTGGTTAGACTGACACGGTTGCATCAACCTCCACCGTGTTTATGAACCTGCTCTCCAGCCTGACTGATTTCGCACCCTTTGTCGCCATACGGCGCGATATCCACGCCCACCCCGAGCTTGGATTTGAGGAGCACCGCACAGCCCAAAAAGTAGCCGATCTGCTGGCCACTTGGGGCATAGAGGTGCACACGGGGGTGGCGGGCACCGGGGTGGTTGGCGTGCTGAGGCGGGGTGATGGCCAGCGCACCATTGGCCTGCGCGCCGACCTGGATGCCCTGCCGTTGCAGGAAGAAAACCAATTTCCGCACCGCTCTCAACACGACGGCCGGATGCACGCTTGTGGTCACGACGGGCACACCACCATGCTGCTGGCCGCCGCTTGGCACTTGGCTCACCACGGAAAGTTTGAGGGCACCGTGAATTTCATTTTTCAGCCCGCCGAAGAAATGGGCAAGGCAGGCGCCAAAAAAATGATGGAGGACGGCTTGTTCGAGCGTTTCCCCTGTGAAGCCGTGTTTGCACTTCACAATTTCTCGCTGGGCGGCCCCAGCACCGCGGGACACTTCGCCCTGAACCCGGCCGCCTTGATGGCATCGAGCAACACGTGGCGGATCACCGTGCGCGGACGTGGCACCCACGCCTCACAGCCCCACACGGGTTTGGACCCTGTTGCCGCGGTCATCGACATCGGGCAACAACTGCAAAGCTTGGTACCGAGGGTGGTCAACTCTGTGGAGCGGGCCTTGCTGGCGGTGACGCAAATTCAAGGCTCAGACGCTCCCAATGTGATCCCTGATCAAGCGTGGGTGGGCGGCACCGTGCGCACCTTTTCCGAAGGTGCGCTGGACAGCATTGAGGCAGGCCTGCGGCGCATTGCCGCGCACACAGCCCAGGCCCATGGTTGCACGGCTGAGGTGAAATTCACCCGGGCATCGCCCCCTGTGGTGAACCACGCCAAAGAAGCAAAGTTCGCAGCCGAGGTGATGCGCGAGATTGTCGGCGCTGAACGCGTGGACGATGCCTACCCGGCCGTGCTGGCTGCTGAGGATTTCGCCCACATGCTCAAGGTCAAACCAGGCTGCTATGCCTTCATTGGCAATGGGGATGGACAACACCGACTGCCTGACCACGGTCCTGGGCCCTGCATCATCCACAATACATCGTTCGACTTCAACGACAACATCATCCCCATCGGGGCCAGCTACTTTGTGCGACTGAGTGAACGCTGGCTCGCAGCCCCTAAGGAACATTGACATGAACAAGCTTTCTATCCGACACACCCTCGCTGCACTCGCTTTGGGCTTGGGTTTGACCCAGGCTGCCATGGCGCAGCGGGTGATCAAAATTGTGGTGCCCTATGGCCCAGGCGCGGTTCAAGACACGGTAGCCCGAGCGTTCAGCAACGAGCTTGGGCAAGCGTTGGGCGCTTCCATCGTCATTGAAAACAAGGCGGGGGCAGGTGGCACCATAGGCACAGCTCAGGTTGCCAAATCAGCGCCCGACGGTAACACCTTGGTCATGGCGGCCGCAAGCCACACCCTTGCGGGGCATTTGTATGCCAAGTTGCCGTATGACCCGATCAAAGATTTTGCAGGGGTGTCGCTGCTCGGGAACACGGGGTATGCGATTGCCGTACCAGCCAAGCTGGCGGTTAACAACCTGGCGGAGTTTGTCAAACTGGTGAAATCCAAACCTGGTGACTTCAATTACGCGACGGCGGGCAACGGCAGTGCTACCCACCTGGGCATGGCGTCATTTTTGGCCAAAGCGGGGCTCAAAATGGAACACATCCCACTCAAGTCCACGGGAGATGCGGTCAATGAAGTGCTGGCCGGACGAGCTGAAGGGGTGATGGCGGCGTCCATTGCTTTGGTGTCGTTTCGTCAGGACGCGCGCATCAAATTGTTGGCCTACACGGGCGCGCAACGCACCAAAGCGTTGCCAGACCTGCCCACGGTGATCGAGGCCGGTGTACCGGGCTACAAATTCGACTCTTGGTTTGGCCTCCTGGCACCTGCCGGCACGCCCAAGGCCGAGCTGGACCGCATCAACAATGCGGTGATCAAAGTGCTGGCGGAGCCTGCCGTCACAGAACGTTTCACGCGCCTGGGCATCGACACGGGCACGGCGTCGCCAGAAGACTTTCAGAAACTGCTGCGGGCCGACTGGGACGTGGCTGGACAGATCGTCAAAGCAGCGGGCGCAAAGGTGGAATGAGGCTTAAATCACCTTGAACCCGTGGGTCGCGTCTCGGCCCAGTTGGGCAACCAGACCGAACTCCCAATCCAGGTAGGCTTGCATGGCTTCATGGGGGTTATCGGTGCCTTCATAAGGACGGCGGTACCGGTCAATGCGTGGCGAGGCCAGGTGGCTCTCGCCCTGCTCAGAGGGTAATCCAGCAGCCAACCACGCGGCCATGCCCCCACGCAGTACCGCAATGGGTTGGTCTGTCAAATGCGCCAAGTCACTGGCGGCATGAGGCGACAGCAAACCGTCAGCACACACCAGCACATACATCGACGCCTTGGGCAGTTTTGCAAACGCATCCGTCAGTTGTGAACGCAGTGCAAACCAAGCGCCAGGAATGTGGGCTTTGACGTAGCTCGCGCTGGTACCGACATCCACCACCACCGCATCATGCGTGGCAGCCAAGGCATCGGGCAACATCCAGTGGATGTCGCCCATGACCGGTGCATGGTTTGGTGTGACGGCAC
>CAZHDP010000237.1:0-5784 GCA_964531605.1 uncultured Burkholderiaceae bacterium
CCATGCGCAAGGTGGATGACGAATACGGCAAAGACTGGTGGTTCAAGGTCTGGGGGCCTGACAAACTGGTCGACGAGGGCATCGGCCGCGCCGACGACTGGATCATCAAAGGCGAGAAAGCCAACGCCACCCGCACTAGCAAAACGGGTCGCAAGAACTGGCATGGCTTTGGTAACCTGGCCGACGGTTTCAACATGCTGGACCCGATCAAGTCCACGATCGTCACGCCTGGGCTGGACATCAATGGCAAGTTCGACAAGACCGGCATTCCTGCTAGCATCGTGACCAAGTTTTTAGCCGAGCACGGTGTGATCGTGGAGAAGACGGGCCTGTACAGCTTCTTCATCATGTTCACCATTGGCATCACCAAGGGCCGTTGGAATTCACTGTTGACGGCGCTGCAGCAGTTCAAGGACGACTACGCCAAAAACCAACCCATGTGGCGCATCCTGCCGGAGTTTTGCCAAAAGCATAAGCGCTACGAACGCATGGGCTTGCGCGATCTGTGCCAGCACGTGCACGAGATGTACGCCAAGCATGACATTGCCCGTTTGACCACCGACATGTACCTGGGTGACTTGGTGCCAGCGATGAAGCCCAGCGACGCTTTTGCCTGCATCGCGCACCGCAACACCGAGCGGGTCGAAATTGACGAGCTTGAAGGCCGCGTTGCCACCAGCATGATCACGCCTTACCCACCGGGTATTCCGGTGCTGATCCCTGGCGAGGTGTTCAACAAAAAGATCGTGGACTACCTCAAGTTCGCGCGTGCTTTCAATGCCGAATGCCCCGGTTTCGAGACGGACATCCACGGCTTGGTGGAGCAAGAGGGGGCCGACGGCAAGAAACGCTACTACGCCGATTGTGTGAAGGCCTGACCCCAGCACCCACAAAAAAGGCCTGCACACCTTCAGGGGTGTGCAGGCCTTTTCATGGGGCAGGATCGATTGGCTTATTCGGCCATGCCTGAGACCACATTGCTGAAGCCGCCGTCCACATAAGTGATTTCAGCGCTCACGCCCGCGGCGAGGTCGCTCAGCAAGAACGCGGCCACATTGCCCACGTCTTCGATCGTCACATTGCGGCGGATGGGGGATGCTGCGGTGGCCTTCAACATCTTGCCAAGGTCTTTGATGCCACTGGCGGCCAGGGTTTTGATGGGGCCCGCACTGATGCCATTGACCCGCACGCCTTGGGGGCCCATCGCTTCGGCCAAATAACGCACGCTGGCTTCAAGCGAGGCTTTGGCCAGGCCCATGGTGTTGTAGTTCGGCAGCACACGCAACGCGCCAAGGTAGGTCAGCGTCAGCAGGGCTGAGGTGTTGCTCAGGTAAGGGCGAGCCGCCTTCGCCATGGCGGGAAAGCTGTAAGCCGAAATGTCGTGCGCGATCTTGAAGCTCTCGCGGCTCAGACCTTCCAAAAAGTCACCGGTGATGGCTTCACGTGGCGCAAAACCGATGCTGTGCACAAAGCCATCGAACTGGGGCCAGGTTTTGGCCAGCTCGGCAAACATGCCATCGATTTGCTCGTCACTGCCCACGTCACAATCAAAAATGAGATTGGAGCCGAATTCAGCGGCGAATTCGGTGATACGGTCTTTGAAGCGGTCGCCCACGTAACTGAACGCCAATTCGGCGCCTTGGGCATGGCATGCCTTGGCAATGCCATAAGCGATGGAGCGGTTGCTCAACACGCCCGTGATCAATAATTTCTTTCCAGCGAGAAAGCCTTGGCTCATGAATCAGACTCCGGTAAATTTCCTGCAGAATTGTCGCATGCGCCGTTTCTTCATCATTGCTGGTTTGTGGGTGGGTTTGTCATGTCCGGTTTCCGCCTGGGCGGCCCATGTCTACGCTCAATTCGGGGATGTCAAATACCCGCCGGGGTTCAGCCATTTCAGCTACGTCAACCCTGACGCGCCCAAAGGCGGTGAAATGCGCCTGGTGCCGCCCACTCGGCCGACCAATTTCGACAAATTCAACCCGTTCACCCTCAAAGGCACGGCACCCCATGGCATTGCCGGGCTGATGATGGAAAGCCTGCTGACCGGCAACGCCGAAGAGCCCACCACGGCCTACGGCTTGTTGGCAGAGGACGTCAGCGTGCCCGCTGATGGTTTGTCGGCCACGTTTCGTTTGCATGCTGCAGCCCGCTTTCACGATGGCAAACCCGTGTTGGCGGCCGACGTGGCACACGCCTACAACACGCTCACCAGCAAGTTGGCGGCGCCTCAGTACCGCAGCATCTTTGCCGAAGTCAAAGGGGTCACCGTGCTCAACGAGCGCACGGTGCGCTTTGATTTCGCATCGCCCAACCCCGAGCTGCCGTTGATCGTTGGCACGGCGTTGCCGGTGTTCAGCCGGGAATGGGGCAAAGGCAAGCCGTTTGACCAGATCTTGAGCGACGTGCCCATCGGCTCAGGGCCTTACAAAATCAGCAACCCCAAGCTGGGGCGTGACATCACCTACAACCGAGACCCTGCCTATTGGGCGGGGGACCAAGGTGCCAAGTTGGGTGTGCGGCGTGGGCAGTACAACTTTGACCGCATCACCTACAAAATCTACCTCGACGACACCGCCAAGTTCGAAGCGTTGAAAGCCGGCGAGTTTGATTTCATGCGCGAATTCATCTCGCGCAATTGGGCACGTCAATACAAGGGCAAGCAGTTTGACAGCGGCGAGCTGGCCAAGCGGACGTTTGAAAACCGCAACCCTGGTGATTTCCAGGGCTACGTGTTCAACACGCGCAACCCTAAGCTGCAAGACGTTCGTGTGCGCAAGGCCTTGGGTTTGGCCATGGATTTCGATTGGCTCAATCGCCAGTTGTTCTACGGCCTGTACAAACGGGTTCAAGGCTATTACCCCAACAGCGAATTCCATGTGGAAGGCTTGCCCAAAGCCGATGAATTGGCGCTGTTAGAACCCTTGCGTTCTCAGCTCAGTCCTGAAGTGTTTGGCCCAGCTTACGTCGCGGCCAGCACCACACCGCCACGCAGCTTGCGTGACAACCTGCGTGAAGCCCAAAAGCTTTTACACGAAGCAGGATGGGACTACAAAGACGGCGCGTTGCGCAACGCCAAGGGCGAGCCCTTCACCTTGGAGTTTTTAAACGACCAGCCCAGCCTGGTGCGCGTGGTCACGCCGTTGCAGAAGGCTTTGGAAAAGTTAGGCATCCAGCTGATTTACCGCGTGGTTGATTTCTCGCTGTCCAAGCAAAAGATGGACACCTTTGATTTCGAAATGACCAGCCTGCGCTTGCCCGGCAGCACCTCACCGGGCAGTGAACTGATCGAGCAATTCGGGTCCAAGGCTGCGGCCACGCACGGATCGTCGAACGTGTGGGGCATTGCAGACCCTGCCGTTGACGCCCTGTTGCAAAAAGTGGTAAGTGCCAAAACCCGCCCTGAACTGGCAACCGCCATGCGCGCCTTGAACAGGGTGTTGACCCATGGGCATTACTCCATTCCCCAGTGGTATGGTGATGCATTTTTTGTGGGCTATCGACCAGGACAATTTGTGTTGCCTCCCGTGATCCCCCCTTACTACCAAGTTGACGCTTGGGCGGTCAGTACCTGGTGGGCAACTGCCGCCAACCGCTGATTCCATCCCAGACCTGTCCGGCCACTGAACCTCTCATGCTCAGCTACATCCTCAAACGCATTTTGCTGATGGTGCCCACCTTGCTGGGCGTTTTGTTGCTCACCTTTGCCGTCATCCAGTTTGTGCCGGGTGGGCCGGTGGAGCAGATGGTGGCGCAGTTGCAAGGGCGCGACTCAGGCGGCGAGCGCGCAGCGTCGTCTGGCTCAGGTTACCGTGGGCGTCAAGGTGTTGACGACAAGCGCATTGAAGAGATCAAGCAACTCTATGGTTTTGACAAACCTGCCCACGAGCGCTTTGCGCAGATGCTGGGCCAGTTTGCACGCTTTGATTTGGGCAAAAGTTTCTACCAACACAAAGACGTGTGGGCGTTGGTCAAAGAAAAAATGCCAGTGTCGGTGAGCCTGGGTCTGTGGACCTTTTTCATCAGTTACCTTATCGCCGTGCCACTTGGCGTGGCGAAGGCCGTGCGGGCGGGATCGCGTTTTGACACGGTGACGACCTTGTTGGTGCTGGTGGGCTATGCCATCCCAGGCTTTGTGCTGGGCGTGGCGCTGCTGGTGATTTTCGGCGGACAGTTGCAATGGTTTCCACTGCGTGGCTTGACCTCGCCGAACTGGGACACCCTGAGCTGGGGTGCGAAGGTCACCGATTACCTGTGGCACATCGCCTTGCCCATCACCGCCATGGTGCTGGGCAGCTTTGCCGTGACCACGATGCTGACCAAAAACGCTTTTCTGGAAGAAATCCGCAAACAGTACGTGTTGACGGCACGTGCCAAGGGTTTGAGCGAAAAGCAGGTGCTGTGGAAGCACGTGATGCGCAACGCCTTGATCCCCATCGTCACCGGTTTTCCGGCCGCCTTCATCGGAGCGTTTTTCACCGGCTCTTTGCTCATCGAAACCCTGTTTTCGCTGGACGGTTTGGGTTTGTTGAGCTACGAAGCCGTGATCCGGCGCGACTACCCGGTGGTGCTGGGCACGCTGTACCTGTTCACGTTGATAGGGTTGGTGACCAAGCTGGTGAGTGACCTGTGTTACGTATGGGTTGATCCCCGTGTGAAATTCGATTGAGCAGCATGACGGCAATTTCTCTTTCCCCAAGGCAGCGCGCGTGGCAGCGCTTCAAACGCAATCGCCTGGGCTATTGGAGCCTGGTGGTGTTCAGCGTGTTGGTGGCGGTGTGTTTGTTCGCCGAGGTGGTGTCCAACGACCGTCCCTTGGTGGCGCAGTACGACGGCAAGACCTACTTCCCCTTGGTCAAGGACTACTCTGAAAAAACCTTTGGTGGAGATTTCGAGACGCCCACCGACTACCTCGACCCGTTCATTCAGGCGCAGTTTGCCAAGCCGGGCAACTGGGCGGTTTACCCGCCGAATCCCTACGGGCCCAAGACCATCAACTACTTCGCCAAATCGCCCAACCCCTCTGCGCCTTCTCGTGACAACCTGTTTGGCACCGATGACCGGGGCCGTGACCTGCTGGCGCAGTTGATCTACGGCTTTCGCGTGAGCGTGTTGTTTGCGCTGGCCCTGACGGTGATCGGCACGGTATTGGGCGTGCTCACCGGCGCGGTGCAGGGGTTTTTCGGTGGCAAGGTGGACTTGGCTTTTCAGCGCTTCATCGAGATTTGGGGCTCCATGCCCGAGCTGTACCTGCTCATCATTTTCAGTGCCGTGTTCGCCCCGAGTGTGAGTCTGCTGCTGATCTTGCTCAGCCTGTTCGGCTGGATGGGCTTGAGCGATTACGTGCGGGCGGAGTTTTTGCGTAACCGGCAAATGGACTACGTGCGCGCGGCGCGCGCCTTGGGCGTGGGCAATGTCCAGATCATGTGGCGTCACATCTTGCCCAACAGCATGACACCGGTGGTCACGTTTTTGCCGTTTCGCATGAGTGCCGCGATTTTGGCGCTGACGTCGCTGGATTTTCTGGGCCTGGGCGTGCCGCCCGGAACACCCTCGCTGGGCGAATTGCTCAGCCAGGGCAAGAACAGCATTGATGCGTGGTGGATATCGTTGTCCACTTTCGGCGTGCTGGTGGTCACTTTGTTGTTGCTGACCTTCATGGGGGACGCGCTGCGCGATGCCCTCGACCCGCGAAAGGCAGACCAATGACGTCCTCCACGCTCGGCACTGGCGTGTCCTCGCTGCCCCCCGAGGGGGCTCTCGCTGCCTTGGGGCGGCCCGGCG
>CAZHDP010000238.1:0-5680 GCA_964531605.1 uncultured Burkholderiaceae bacterium
GGGGGTGGAACGCAGCCACATCTTGCCGTTTGGGGTGGACGGTGCGATCTTGCTCGAAATTTACGTGCACGACGGCATTGGCACCATGGTGATCGATGAGAAGCTGGAAAGCCTGCGCGAAGCCACGTCGGACGATGTGGGCGGCATCTTGCAGTTGATCGAGCCGTTCGAGAAGGACGGCACCTTGGTCAAACGCAGCCGCACAGAAATCGAGCGCGATGCCAGCAACTACTCGATCATCGAGCACGATGGCGTGTTGTTCGCCTGTGCCGCGCTTTACCCTTATCCCGAAAGCCGGACCGCGGAGATGGCGGCCTTGACAGTGTCACCCCAAAGCCAGGGTCAGGGGGATGGCGAGCGGGTGCTTAAACGCATTGAACAGCGTGCCAAAAGCGCAGGTTTGGACAGTATTTTTGTGCTCACCACGCGCACGATGCACTGGTTCCTGAAACGTGGCTTTGTGCAAGTCGACCCCGAGTGGCTGCCTGAAGCCCGCAAACGCAAGTACAACTGGGACCGGCGCAGCCAGGTGCTGGTGAAAAAGCTGAGTTGACCACCGCCCAGACGGTCAACGCCTCAAAGAAAGCGGTCCAGAAACCGGCGTGAGACCTTGTCGAGCGCAAACCTGTCGTTGATCAAAAACTGCAAACCGTGGCTACTGGCGATCAACAAGCGCCCTTGAGCCAAGCGCCGGATGTCTTCCTCGGTGCGCAAAATGAAGGTGACCTCGCCGCGGTCGGTGGCCACCGTCCAACGGCTGGGCGTGGAAAAAGTGGACACGCTTTGGATGGCCTGGATCTGCGGCAAGAAGTCACGGCTGGCCAACTCCTCTTGGAGCAAGTTGCGCGGGCCCTCTGGCAAAGCACTCAACCGCTCGACCCACGCGAGTTCGTGGCCATCGGTGCCCACCAAAGAAACGCCTTCGTCAGGCGCAGAAATCGGGTGAGCCCGCACGGGCACCACACCTTCGTGGCGCACACCTTTGTCGTCGATCAACACCAGTCGACCAAAGCTGTTGCGAGAGAGTTGCGGAACAGAGGCAGTGACAGCGTTCATGGTGGTCATCACAGTTGGTGGTGGGCTGAAACATTGGGCGGCAGCAGGGGCAAGGGGTCGCGGTCGTCAAGGTCATCGCCGTCAGCGCGCCGTGCTTGGGCTTCGTAGAGACGCCAATAGGCGCCTTGCTTAGCCATCAGCTCATCGTGGGGCCCGACTTCAACGACCTGCCCCCGGTCCATGACCACCAGACGATCCGCTTTGCGCAGGGTAGACAGCCGGTGGGCAATGGCAATGGTGGTACGGCCCAACACCAGGTTGTCCAACGCTTTTTGGATTTCTTTTTCGGTTTCGGTGTCCACCGACGAGGTGGCTTCGTCCAAGATCAGGATGCGCGGGTCGATCAACAAGGCGCGCGCAATCGAGATGCGCTGGCGTTCGCCGCCTGACAGGCCTTGACCGCGTTCGCCAACCAAAGAGTCGTAACCCTGCGGCAGGCGCAAGATGAAATCATGCGCGTGGGCTGCACGGGCAGCGGCAACGATCTCAGCACGGGTCGCATCGGGTTTGCCATACGCGATGTTTTCAGCGATGGTGCCGAAGAACAAAAACGGCTCTTGCAGCACCAAGCCCACATGGCGCCGGTAATCGGCCACGCCGAGGCGCCGCATGTCCACGCCATCAATCGCGATGGAACCTTCTGTGACGTCATAAAAGCGGCAAATCAGGTTCACCAGGGTGCTCTTGCCAGAGCCGCTGTGCCCGACCAAGCCAATCATCTCGCCAGGTCGGATGTCCAGGCTCAAGCCCCGGATCACGGCACGGTTGCCATAACGGAAACCAATGTCACGCATTTCAATGCCACCCTTGACGCTGGTCAGTTTGACCGGGTTGGTAGGCTCAGGCACGTTGGAGACGTGGTCCAAGATGTCAAAAATCCGCTTGGCACCAGCGGCTGCCTTTTGCGTGACGGACACGATGCGACTCATCGAGTCCAGACGACCATAAAAGCGGCCGATGTAGGCAATGAACGCCGTGAGCACGCCCACGGTGATGCTTTGGTGGGCCACCAACCAGATGCCAAAGGCCCAGACCACCAGCAAGCCCACTTCTGTCAGAAGCGACACCGTGGGGCCAAACAAGGACCAGGTTTTGTTGAGCTTGTCGTTGATTTCCAGGTTGTGCTTGTTGGCTTCCAAAAATCGCTGGGCCTCACGCTTTTCCTGCGCGAAAGCCTTGACCACACGGATGCCGGGAATGGTGTCGGCCAGCACGTTGGTGACCTCACCCCACACCCGGTCAATCTTCTCGAAGCCGGTACGCAAGCGGTCCCGCACCAGGTGAATCATCCAGGTGATGAACGGCAAGGGCAGCAAGGTGACCAGCGCCAGCCAGGGGTTGATCGAGAACAAGATCGCCGCCGTCATCACGATCATCAGCACGTCAGTGGCAAAGTCGAGCGCGTGCATCGACAAAAACACACAAATGCGGTCGGTCTCTGAGCCAATCCGAGACATCAAGTCACCCGTGCGCTTGCCACCAAAAAAGTCCAGCGACAGTTGCAGCAGGTGCTCGAACGTGGTGGTGCGCAAATCCGCACCGATGCGCTCAGACACCAAAGCCAGCAAGTAGGTGCGCGCCCAGCTCAGCGCCCAAGCCAACAGCGCGGAGCCCAACAAGCCTGACAAGAGCAACACCACCTTCATCGAGTCGATCTTTTGCCCGTTTTGAAAGGGGATCAACACATCGTCCATCAACGGGATGGTCAGGTAAGGCGGCACCAAGGTTGCGGCGGTGGACAGCAAGGTCAAGATGAACCCAGCGAGCAACTGGCCCTGGTAGGGCTTGGCAAAACGCCACAAGCGCAGCAACACCCACGTCGAAGGCGGGGTGTGCAGCTCCCGCGCACACGCGGGGCACTCTTCGGCCTCGGGGGGCATCGGCGCGTGACAACTGGGGCAGCTGGGCAGCTCGTCGGCTTCAGGCAAGGCGCTGCCTTGTGCCTGGGCTCGAACGTGGTCAAATTTTTCAATCAGGCGCTGGGCCTGCAAGTTCAGCGCCAGACTGAAGCGCCAAAATGCCAAGCGATGGGTGGCATCCTGCAATTCCAGAGTCCCCAAGCCTGCATGGTCACTCAAACGCATGGACAATTCAGGCCCAACAGGCCAAGCCTGCCATGTGCCTTGATGGGGGTCCCAGCTGAGGAACCGTCGGGAAGTCAGTACCAACAAGCCTGGGGTGAAGCGAAGTTGCGCATCCAGGTCAACCTGCAGCGATGATCGGACGTTTTCTTCAGGAGACAATTGGGATTGCAGTGAAACCCACGCAGGATGGTCTTGCGGGATTTCCAGAGAATTCGCTTCTGAATTTATTTTTTGCATTGTGGTATCAACGAACCGGGCCAGTGTGTGGTGATTTAACGCGCCCGTGACGGGATCTAGACGACAGATTTTCCCCTAAGCCGGGCCTATCTCTTCAAAAATGAACAAAATCAACGATATCAAGCTCCTGCGCATCAATTACCTGCGTGGCCCCAACATGTGGACTTACCGGCAGGTGCTGGAGGTTTGGCTGGATTTGGGTGAGCTTGAAGACTACCCGACCAACCTGTTGCCCGGCTTCACCGCCCGCCTGACGGAACGTCTGCCCGCACTGATCGAACACCATTGTGGTGTGGGTGAGCGTGGTGGTTTCTTGCAGCGGCTGGAAGAAGGCACCTGGTGCGGCCACGTGCTGGAACACGTCGTGATCGAGTTGCTCAACTTGGCGGGCATGCCCACCGGTTTTGGCCAAACCCGCAGCACCTCCAAACGCGGGGTTTACCGCATGGTCTTCAGAGCCCGTGATGAGCAAGTGGCACGGCAGGCCCTTGCGGACGGCCACGCCTTGTTAATGGCAACCCTGCGCAGCGAAGCCTACGACGTGAATGCAGCGGTGGAGCGCATCCGCGAAGTGGTGGACGATTGCTACCTTGGCCCCTCTACCGCGTCCATCGTGACCGCTGCGACGGACCGTGGCATTCCCCACATCCGCTTGAACGATGGCAATCTGGTGCAACTGGGCCATGGTGCGCGTCAACGCCGCATCTGGACTGCCCAAACCGACCAGACCAATGCGATTGCTGCGGGCATTGCCCGTGACAAAGACCTGACCAAAACACTGCTCAAATCTTGCGGGGTGCCCATCCCCGAGGGACAAGTTGTCAAATCAGCAGCAGAAGCTTGGGAAGCGGCGCAGGACATCGGCTTGCCTGTGGTCATCAAACCGTCTGACGGCAACCATGGCCGGGGCGTGACCCTGGATTTGCGCCGCGAAGAGCACTTTGCCCCGGCCTTCGAAGTGGCTGACCGCGAAGGCTCCGAGGTCATGGTCGAACGCTACATCCCTGGCGACGAACACCGCTTGTTGGTGGTAGGTGGCAAAGTGGTCGCTGCCGCGCGCGGCGAAACGGCTTGGATCACTGGCGACGGTGAGCACACGGTGGTGCAATTGATCGACAGCCAACTCAACACCGACCCCCGTCGCGGAGTCGCCGAAGAGTTCCCGCTGGACCGCATCGACCTGAACGAAGACCCCGTGGCGCGACAAGAACTGGAGCGCCAGAATTTGGGCCCAGACTCGGTGCCTGAGAACGGCCTGCGCGTGCTGATCAAACGCAACGGCAACATGGCCATCGACTGCACAGCCCAGGTGCACCCTGAAGTGGCCCACATCGCCAGCTTGGCCGCTCGCGTGGTCGGCCTGGACATCGCAGGCATTGACATGGTGGCCATGGACATCAGCAAACCGTTGCACGAGCAAGGCGGCGCGATTGTTGAGGTGAACGCTGGGCCTGGCTTGTTGATGCACTTGAAGCCCGCCGAAGGGCAGCCTCAGCCCGTGGGACAGGCCATTGTGGACCACCTGTTTGCCCCCGAAGAAACGGGTCGCATCACCATCGTTGGCGTGGCCGGTTCGCGCGGCACCTCCACCATTGGACGCCTGGTCGCGTGGTTCCTGCACTTGGGCGGCCGACACGTGGGTTTGGCCTGCCATGAAGGCCTGTTCCTGGGTAACCGTTTGGTTGAAAAACGCAGCGCTGCCCGCTGGGACGCCGCCCACCGCTTGCTGATGAACCGTGGCGTGGACGCTGTGATTGCTGAAAACGACGCGGCTTCCATCTTGTCTGACGGCTTGGCTTATGACCGCTGCCAAGTGGGTGTGGTCACTGACCTGGACGACCGCGAAGCCTTGGTGGACCAAGACATCCAGGACGAAGCCCAACTCTTCAAAGTCATGCGCACGCAAGTGGATGTGGTCTTGTCCGAGGGCGTCGCAGTGCTCAACGCAGACGATGCCCGTGTCCTGAACATGGCCGAATTGTGCGATGGCCAGGTCATGCTGTATGGCATGGATGGCAACGCGGCCGCCATGAACGCACACCGCGCCCAGGGTGGCCGTGCGGTGTTCATCCAGCGCGGCATGGCCGTCATGGCCATCGGTACCGCTGAGCACGTCGGTGCCAATGTGGACGCGCTTGTCAAACGCGTCAACAGTTTGCGCAGCACCTCAGCAGACCCCGCAAAAGACAAAGCGGCGGTGATGGACACCCAATCTGTGCTCGCTGCGGTGGCCACAGCCTGGGCATTGGGCATCGTTCCTGAGCTGATCAGCGCGGGCCTGGAGACGTTTGGCGTGGATTTCT
>CAZHDP010000239.1:0-5647 GCA_964531605.1 uncultured Burkholderiaceae bacterium
ACGTTCAAGACTTGCGCTCTGCGTTGCGCCAACGTTTACAGCAGCGGCACTACGGTCAAGCGGAGCGGTTGGAGGTCTCGGCGGGTTGCTCAGAGCACTTGTCCTCTTTGTTGCTGAAACAATTTGATTTGCCTGCATTGGCGCTGTACCGTGTGCATGGCCCCGTCAACTTGGTGCGGCTGACTGAATTGGTCGACCGGGTTGACATGCCACAGCTGCGCTTCGCGCCCTATGCAGCAAGTTTCCCTGCGCCGTTGGCCACGGGCGTCTCGGTGTTTGACAGGCTCAAGCAAGGGGATGTGTTGATACACCAGCCTTTTGAGAGCTTTGACGGCGTGCTGTCGTTTTTGCGTGAAGCCGTGTATGACCCCGATGTGATGGCCATCAAGCAAACCATCTACCGAACCGGCAGCAATTCAACTTTGATGGCTCTGCTGCAAGAGGCCGTACGCCAAGGCAAAGAGGTGACCGCGGTGGTGGAGCTCAAGGCACGGTTTGACGAAGAAGCCAACATCAATTGGGCCGAGGCTTTGGAGTCTGTCGGGGCGCAGGTGGTTTACGGCGTCGTGGGGCTCAAGACCCACGCCAAGATGTTGCTGGTGACGCGCCGAGAAGGCAAGCTGATCAAACGCTACGCCCATTTGTCCACTGGCAATTACAACCCGTCCACGGCGCGCCTGTACACCGATGTCAGCCACTTGACGGCAGACACGCAACTCACGATGGATGTGGAGCAGGTCTTTGTGCACCTGGCCAGCCAGAGCAAACTGCCGCCGCTCAAAAAGCTGTTGGTGGCTCCGTTTCAACTGCACCGCAAACTGGTTGAAAAAATCCAGCAAGTGGCGCAAGGCGTGAGCAAGGGCAAGCCTGGCCGCATCGTGGTCAAGATGAATGCGCTGACCGACGAGGCGCTGGTGCGTGCGCTGGTCGATGCCGGTCAAAAGGGGGTTCACATTGACCTCATCACCCGAGGTGCGTGCACCTTGCCCGCGCAGGTGGCTGGGGTCACCGACAACTTACGGGTGCGCTCCATCATCGGGCGGTTTTTAGAGCACTCGCGTTTGTTTTACTTCCGCACAGGGCAAGACGAAACCTTGTACCTGTCAAGCGCCGATTGGATGAACCGCAACATGATGCGCCGGGTTGAATTGGCGTGGCCTGTGACCGATCCCGTGTTGCGGCAACGTTTGATTGACGAATGTTTGGTGGCGTACCTCTTGGACACCAAAGACGCCTGGACGTTGCAATCAGACGGTACCTACCAACGGGCTGCGGCAAGCTTGCCGCCGGGTGAGTTGGCCCTGGGTGCGCAAGACGCCTTGATGGTGAGGTATGCAGGAGGTGGTGCCCCTGCACCCAAACTCAAACGACGCTGACCAACACAGGCACAACTCTGACAATGTAACTTCTGGGGCTCATCATGGACTTGCTTTTATGGCGGCACGCAGAGGCCGAAGAACTCAAAGTGGATGGCATCGACGCGGACCGTGCGTTGACCTCGCGGGGTGACAAGCAGGCCAAGCGCATGTCACAGTGGTTGGACCGTCATTTGCCTGAAACGACGCGTGTGCTCTGCTCACCCACCAAACGGACGGAGCAAACTGCACTGGCGTTGGGCCGTAAATACAAACTTTGCGATGAGTTGGCGCCGAGCGACAGTGGTTCTCAGGCCTTGCTGAACCTGGTCCAGTGGCCTACCGCCAAAGGCACGGTGCTGGTGATCGGTCACCAGCCTACTTTGGGGCAAACCATCGCCAGGTTGGTGGGTCTACAGACGAGCGAATGTGCTGTCAAAAAGGGATCGGTGTGGTGGCTCAAAAGCCGCATCCGTGACGGCGTGTGGCAGACCGTGGTGGTCAGCGTGCAATCACCAGAGACGCTCTGAATCGCGTCTCTGGCCGATGGAGTCAATGCCTTCGTTCAGGCCGCTTTGCCTGGACGACCCGTTTTCAGGGCAGGTACGGCTTTGATGGCGTTCAAGAACGCCGCATCTGACAGCGCCACCAGCAGCTTGACGCCAGCGCGGATCAGTTCGCTCTTTTTCACGGGTTGTTTCAACGACACACCGCGGGTTTTCAAGGCTTCGAGCAACTCGTATTCGTTTTTAGGGATCGTGAAGCTGTCGCGAACCAACTTGGGTTTTTTGACTTTCTCAGGCTTGGCAACCGCTTTCACTGCCTTCACCGCTTTAGCTGCCTTGACTGGCTTGGCCGCCACAGGCGCGACTTTGGTGGTCGCTTTTGTGGACGCTGGTTTCGCGGTCACAGCGGTTTTTGCGGCTGGTTTGGGCGCCGTGACCTTTGCTGTCTTGGTCGCTTGACGTGCAGCCGCTTTCAACGGTGCTTTGGCTTTGGGCTTCGCCGCCGTTTTCGCGGTGAACACAGGTTTGCCAGCAGGTGCCTTGGCAGGCGTATCGGGCGTGCTTGCGGGTGCTGTTTTGGCCACGATGGTGGGTGCAGTTGGCGTGTTAGCGTCGTTCATGGGATTCCTGTTGAAAGTATAAACAGTATATACCGTTTACATCGATTTCATCAGCTCGCCACAACATCCAAAGACCAGCCTGTGCGTTGCCATGCGGTGACCTCTTCTTGCAACAGGTACAGCGACTGGGGGTGCTGATTTGCCCAAGATGCCGCGCACTTCAGTGTGAACTGACGTTCGGTCAGTTTGAGTTTCAGGCCACTCACCACAGGGTCGCGTCGGGCATGGCAGAGCAGGGCGGCAAGACGCAGGCACAACACCTGCCGAACGAAGCCCACGTCTTCAAAGTCGGTTTCCAGTTTTCTCAGCTTGCCTCTGTGACCCAGCACCAACAAGCTCAGGCGCTGCATTTCAGGCGTTGCGAAGCCTGGTGCGTCGGCGTAGGCGAGCATGTACGCGCCATGTTTGTGGTAATCGCTGTGAGAGATTTGGCTGCCCACCTCATGCAGTCTGGCGGCCCAAGCGAGTTTTTTCAACGCCGTGCCGTTGTTTTCTTTTTTGTCGATCAGTTGCTGGGCAAGGGATACGGCAACTCTCTCCACCCGTTCTGCCTGGGCGGCATCGACACCAAACTTCACACACAAACGTTTGACGGTTTGGGAACGCAAATCGGTATGCTCATCGTCGCGGTCGACCAGGTCGTACAGCACGCCATGCCTCAGCGCGCCCTCGGCGGCATGCATTTCTTGAATGTCCAGCAGGTCAAACACCGCGCGCAAGATGGCCAGTCCGCCGCCAATCACGGCCTTGCGGTCGTCTTTTACCCCGTCCAGCCGCAAGCGGTCCACGGTTTGTGCTTTGATGACTTTGTCACGCAACCAGTCCAGCCCGTCCCGGGTGATCACATCGGTCGCAAAACCGGCTGCATTGAGGGCGTCTGCGACCGCGCCCACCGTGCCTGAAGACCCGTAGGCCACTTCCCAAGTGTCTGGGCGATACGTGGTTTGGGCTTCGTCCAATATCGCCGTGGCAGCGATTTCTGCATGGCTGAAGGCTTCTGCCGTGAACGCTCCATCGGGAAAATAACGCATCGACCAGGCCACGCTGCCTACGCGGTACGACGCCACCACCTTGGCATCAAAGCCCTGACCCAGAATCAACTCGGTTGACCGGCCACCGATGTCCACCACCAAACGTTTTTCATCGGCTTGCGGCAAAAGGTGCGCAACACCCTGGTAAATCAGGCGGGCTTCTTCAGGACCAGGGATCACCTCGATCGGGAATCCAAGCAGCGTTTCACCCTTGGCAATGAACACGTCGCGGTTACGCGCTTCGCGCAGCGTCTGCGTCGCCACGGCCCGAACTTGCGCCGGATCGAAGCCCGCCAGGCGTTCACCGAAGCGCGCCAAACAATCCCAGCCCCTTTGCAAAGCGTCGGCACTCAAGTTGCGGTTTTCATCCAGGCCATTGCCCTGCCGCACGATTTCTTTGTAGTACTCGGACCGGTTGACCTGCCCGTGGTCATGTGTGCCTATTTCCAGCCTGAAGCTGTTGGATCCCAAATCTACTGCGGCAAGGCGTGTTCCGTTTTGCATATTGACCTGTTTTTCTGTTGCGGCGCAGCATAGCACTGCAGTGCCAAGTTTGCCTTGGTGGCGCATCCTAGGTCCAGAAAATGACATGCCAATGACAAAAAACTGTCACACGGCTGTCACATTGTGTTCATACAGTCACCTCATCTGATCCACAACCGATGACCATTGAGAGGACTCACATGAACGCGATCCAACACAGCATCACCGCCGCCGCCCTGGCCATTTTGGCCGTTTCCCAAGCCGCTTACGCCCAAGACGTGACCGGTGCCGGTGCGACATTCCCAGCACCCTTGTATGCCAAGTGGGCTGCCGATTACAACAAAGCCACGGGCATCAAGATCAACTACCAATCCGTGGGTTCTGGTGCCGGTATCAAGCAAATCGAAGCCAAAACGGTGGATTTCGGCGCGTCTGACATGCCACTGAAGGACGAAGACCTGAAGGCCAAAGGCTTGGTGCAGTTCCCCACGGTCATCGGTGGCGTGGTCCCCGTGATCAACATCAAAGGCATTGCACCCGGTCAATTGAAGCTCAACGGCCAAGTATTGGGCGACATCTATTTGGGCAAGATCACCAAATGGTCCGACGCGGCAATCAAGGCGCTCAACCCCAGCCTGCCTTTGCCCGATGACGCGATTGCCCCTGTGCGCCGCGCGGACGGCTCCGGCACCAGCTTCATCTTCACGAACTACCTGAGCAAGGTCAATACCGAGTGGAAGTCCAAAGTAGGTGAGGGCACGGCAGTGAATTGGCCAGTTGGTGCCGGTGGCAAGGGCAACGAAGGCGTTGCCGCTTTCGTGGGTCGCTTGCCCAACTCCATCGGCTATGTGGAATACGCCTACGTGAAGCAAAACAAAATGACTTACGCGCAAATGCAAAACAGCGCAGGCGCCTATGTATCCCCTGACGACAGCGTGTTCAAGGCCGCTGCTGCCGGTGCCGAGTGGGCCAAGTCCTTCTACCAAATCTTGACGAACCAGCCTGGCAAAGATTCTTGGCCCATCACTGGCGCCACCTTCATCTTGATGCACAAGACACAAGACAAGCCAGCACAAGCGACGTCCACCCTGAAGTTCTTTGACTGGGCTTACAAAAACGGTGACAAAGTGGCCGATGACCTCGACTATGTGCCCATGCCAGACAGCGTGAAAGCGATCATTGGCAAGTCTTGGGGCGACATCCATGACGCCGCAGGCAAAGCGGTTGCTGTGAAGTAAACCCTCGTCGCCAACCTCAGATCGTTTGACCATGTCATCGGTTTACCCTCCGCGCCACGCAGGCCTTGACCTGGCCGGCGCCCATTCCGAGCGACTCCACAGGAGCACCATGAACACACCTCCCCCGCGCAAGTCGGCCGGGTTTGGCCGTTTTGCCGACCAATTGTTTGGCCTCTTGGCCAAAGCGGCAGCATTGCTGACCTTGGCCTTGTTGGCAGGCATTCTCGTGTCATTGATCATGGGCGCTTGGCCTGCCATCGACAAGTATGGTCTGGGCTTTTTGACCAGCTCGGTTTGGGACCCGGTCAAAGAGGAGTACGGTGGCCTGGTGATGATCTACGGCACCTTGATGACCTCGATCATTGCCTTGGTCATCGCGGTGCCGGTGAGTTTCGGCATCGCGTTGTTCCTCAC
>CAZHDP010000240.1:0-5647 GCA_964531605.1 uncultured Burkholderiaceae bacterium
TGTTGATCGCCAGGCGCACCGAGTTCTGTAAGGTCTTGATCGACAAGTTCCCGATGTCGAAATAGTCCTCACTGTTGACCGCGTAAAACTGCCCATCCTTCACCGCCGTCTTGCCCAAGATATAGGTCTTGTGCAAAGCGCTGTAGCCGATGAAGTCCACCGTGCTCACCGTCTTGATGTTGTAGAGCTGGCGCTCCATCATCACTTCCAGGTGCATGCTGCTGCCACTGAACACCGCCCCAGGTGCCATGTCCAGCAAACGCTTCTTGAACTCAGCCGCTGCGCTCAGCTGGCCCGCTGTGAAGGTGTTTTTGATCGGCGCACCATCGTGCGGAAACGACACCCTGAAGTAGTACCAAGCCTCTTGTGTCAGGTCGTTGCGCTGGTAGTACAACGCCACCGGCCTGCAGTTGGCAATCGGGCGCATCGTGCCGGATTCTTTGAGCGCCTTGTCTCGCAAGTCATCGTCGCTGAGCGGCTCAATGGTGCCGTCCTCGATGTTCTTTTCAATCGCCTGCCTGGCCTTGTGGAAGCGGTCCAGGTCCAACTTGAACCAATACAGCCGGTTGCTGTGGTCCAGGTCGAAATCCGTTCGGCCCGAGTGGTTGTAAATCAGCAAGGCCTTGTCTTGGGCTGTGGCGGCAATCAGCAAGGCACCGTGATAGCGGTACTCTTTGACCTGCTCGTCGGTCAAGCGCTCGCGCTGGTGCAGGTCGTTCCAGTCGATCTTGCCCTTGGCCCCCACCTTTTGCGGGATCTGGGCAGCGGTGCACACCCACCCAGCCTCGCGCGCTGTTTTGACGTGCTTGACTGTGAAGCTGCGGCCCGCGTCGTCACTGTCCAGCGCAAAAATCAGGCGCGGTGCGGGTACTGTGCCACCCTGGCGCTCCAGCTGCTCTTTGAGGGCGTCCAGCGCTTTGCCGGGGTAGTTGTTGCAGCTCATCAGCGCCACAGCCGCCACCCCGTGGTGTGCCAGCGCGATGGCATCAAAAATGCCCTCTACCAACCACAAGTCACTTGGTGGCTTGGGTGCATCAGGCTTGGCCGGGTCGGGGCTGTCAAAGCTCAGCGTGGGCAAAGACCACCACACCCCCGCATAGCTGCCGCCATATTTGAAATTGGCCTTCTTCTTGCCAAACCGCTGCGGCCGGTCAATCAGGCGCTCCCACCAGGTCGCGGTGTCACCTGTGCCAATCGCAAAGCGCACCGTGCTGCTGCCAGCGCCCCGGCCCTGGTCGGCACGTTGGTCAAAGTACTGCTCTTGGGTGTAGCAGCCTTTGATCAACGCCAGATCAAAGCCACGCCCAATGTGCAGGTAAGCATCAGCCGCGGCATGGGGGTTTTGCTGCTCAAGGGGCTTGGCCTTTTCAGGTTCTTGAAAGCGATCGGTCCAGCTCTCAAACAAGTCGCTGTACAGCTCTTTGGCATGCGCCTCATAGCCACAGTTGTTCAAGCGCTCGCACTTGATCACCCACGGGCTGTCGGTGTAGGTCCACAGCGATTTGTTGCCGCAGCTTGGGCATTTGCCCTGCTGCAGGTACTTGCCCTTGGCTTTGAGCTTGAACTCAAAGTCGGCCTGCAGCCGATCTGCGATGTCTGTCAGTAAATCAGCCATCGCGTCAGTCGCCCTTCAGCCAAATCATGGACAGCGCCAGGGCCTCGCCCCAGAGCTGTTCCACATAGCGCTGGGCGTCGGCGATGCCCGTCACGTTGCGCAACAGGCAGCGGTGGCGGTGGCCCAGCAAGTCGATGTGCGTTACACGCAAGGTGGTCAGCTTCATACAGGCACCCCACCCACGCGCACCGTGCGGTCCAACATGGCCTGCACCTCATCAGCACGGTCTGCCGCCAGGGTCAGGGCGGCAGCCAGTTGGCGGGCGGCAGCGGGGTTGGTCATCAGCGTCAACACAAACGGGCCACTGGCGGCTTGCATGCAGACCTTGGCGCGTTGCTTGGTGCCCAGGCCGTAGCGGCTGTACACCGTGACGGGCGTGGGCACTTCACCGGGCAGGCTGGGGGTGTGGCTGTACACCGTGCCACCGTGCTGCTGCAGATGGTTGCCACCCAGGTCAAACAGGGGTCTGGGTCGTCTGCCACCCGTGAGGATGGTCGCCTTTTGGTCGTGTTGGGCTGTGGTCATGTGATCTCCAGGTTTTTGGGCGTGAACAAATCCCGCAATGCCTCCAAACAGGCATCGCTGAGCAATAAAAAATGGGCGATGAGGGGCGCTAAATCAGCCCTACCAAGGGGCTGGTGGCCCGGCGCAATGGGCGGTGTTCATGGCGGTGGTCATGACGGTCCAGCCCCTTCAAACAAATCGCTGGTCACAGCGGATGAGGGGCGGTACACCGCACGGGGCTTGCCCAGTTGCTCAGACAGCAGGCCACCTTTGATATGGCTGCTGAGCGGCAAATGCACGGCAGGGTTGGGGATGGCCGAGGGCGACAAGGTCATCTCGGCTGATGTGGACGCGCGCCAGTTGTGGCCGCACTCCATGTTGTTGCACTGCACGTACTGCAGCGTCAGGCACTCGGTGACTTGCTCAGACGTTCGGATCGTGCCGAACTCGCCGCAATGGGGGCAACGCAGTCTCACGACATGCACTCCCAGTTGACAGAGCAAACCCTGTTAGCCAATGCGGGGGGTAAAGAGTTAAGCATCGGTGGGGGCCTTTCAGAGTGACAACAACATGAACTCAAGCGACCAGCTTGTTGCCATCGCGGCGGTAGGCTTCAATGCCTCGCAGCACGAGCAAGCGGCTCACCGACGACAGGGACCGCTGCTCAGTGGCAGCAATTTCCTTCACGCTCTGCAAATCGGTGGGCAGCAAGCGCAAGGCAACTGGCTTGTCAGTCATCACACCGTTTGGGGCACGTTTGGTCATGGGTTTTTGCGTCTTCATACAATGGTGTTGTGAAACATTCAGAGTCAATCTGTTACACAGTTTTCGATATCTTAATACAGAAAACTATACCTTTCAAACGTTTTGGTAAAGAAAAGTGAATCAACCCGACGATATTGCTTCAATTGCAAAGCGGCTGCGTGAAGAGAGGGAGCGCCTGAGCCTTACACAGGCAGCGCTGGCCAGCATCACCTTGGTATCCAAACTGACCCAGTTGAAATACGAGTCGGGCCAATCCACACCCGGGGCGACTTACCTTGCGGCATTCGCTAGGTTGGGTGCTGATGTGCTCTATGTGGTGACCGGTGATCGCACCCCAGAAGTGCGGCAGATGGATGGTGTATCAACAACTTTGTCGCCCGAAGATGCGGCAATCTTGGACCACTACCACCGGTCTGATGAACAGGACAAAGCCGCAGTGAGGCGCGTGCTTACAGCCCTGTCGAGCCAGGGTCTGAAATTGAATGGACCAGCACCTAAACCACTGCCTTTCCCACTGCGCGTGGATCCGCACAACCGCTATGCCTCACCAGACGGTGTGCAGCCCTCGCCCGCTCAACTCGATCTGCGCTCACCTGCGGCCATGTTCTTGGCCGAGCAATTTGATTCTGTGCCGCAAGGCGCCCGCGACGTAGTGCACAGCCTGTGCATCAAGCTCATGCGTGACTATCAGGAGCTGACTGAGACAGCGCTTATTCAGTGGGCTGAGCGTAGGGCAGAGCCACCGCCTGAGAGTCCAGCACCGCGTGGGCCCACGACAGTGCGGAAGCCCGCTCCCGCGCTGAAAAAATGATGCGGTCAAACCCGCCCACTTGCATGCCCCTGGCATAGGCCTGGAAGTCTTGAGCGTCTTCGCGGCGCACCACCATGGCCGTCGGCTGCGCTGCTGAGGATTTGGGTTTATGGGCTTTCAGCACATCGGCCAAACGCTGGCCCGGGTAGGTCAGCAACGCTCCCTCCAGGTTCACCACCCACACGTGCACGGGCTTTCTTTTGGCCTTCAACTGCGCTTGCATCTGCTGTCGTACATCAGCCACATGGGCCAGTGTGGTGATGCCCTCACGGGTGACGATATCGACCACGCCTATGCCGTTGCTTAGCCGGGTGAGTTCGATGACGGTGTTCAGGGATTCATGGGTAAGTTTCACGCTCATTTGACGGTGAATATTACCCAAGCCCTTGATCAATATTGGCCGTCAAGTTAAAACGCTGAAGTCAAAAATAAAGTGGGTTTTTGCCCTGCACCCCTCAACAAATGAGATCACGCCCCCCGCTGCCCACAGCGCCGCCAAAACACCCCATTCCCCCCTCTCAACCGTTTGGCATGACCACCGTGGTACTCGATGGCGTCACCCAGGTAGTTGTACACGGCACAGTCACAAACGCCCACATGAAATCATTGGTCAAACACGTGCTGAACTTCGTGTCGTTCTCAGAAGCCGTGGTGCTGGACTGGTCGCAATCGATCATGGCGCTGCGCGCCCACCAGGTGGTGGGCAGTCAAGAGGTCAGGCACAAGCCCGTTGCCCATGTGGTCCGCCGCGATCAGTTCGAACTGTTCAAAACCTACCTCAGCGTGGGCTGCATAGAAGGCCTGCGGCGTGAGATTTTTCTGGCTGCAAACGATGCCCACCGCTGGGTGCAGGCGATGCGGTTGGATCGTGGTGACCGAGCAATTTTCCCAATACGAAAAGTAGAGTGACTCCAATGGCCCTGAAACCCTGCAGAGAATGCAAATCCGCTGTATCAACGAGTGCTGCCAAGTGTCCCCATTGCGGCATCACTAGCCCGACCACCACGGTCAGGGAGATTTCGTTCATCAGCATCGCTCTATGTGTCCTGGTCGCTGCGTTGTTCTATTCCTGCAGTGAAAGCGACAGTGAAAAGGAGGCCAAGAAAGCAGCCCAAGTTACAAAGGATGCCGACTGTGCAAAAGACTTGCAATGTGCAGGTGATAAAGGTGGTTTAAGCGCAGGCTTGCTTTGCAAAAAACAGATTGAGGGCCAGGCTAAAAATTCCGTCAAGTGGACAGATGAAGCACTAGAGCCTAAGTTTTCACACTTCAGGTGGAAGGATCAGTCCGCAGGCATCATCACACACATTGGCGACAAAGTGCAATTTCAAAATGGTTTTGGGGCCTATGTGAACATCATTTACGAGTGTGACCTTCAAGGCCAAACAGTCATCGCCGTCAGGACCCGCGAAGGCAGAATTTCAAAGTAGTTCACTAGCTAGCTTTAGTACTGACCTACTCCACACTGCTGACCTCAGCCCCCACCGTCCCCAGCTCCATCTCCACCCGGGTGGTGTAGCCCCCATCCCCCAGGCTGTGGGTGCTTTTAACCACCAGCCAACCCTCGCTGTCGATCTGGGGCTTGAAGCCTCGCACGGTGATGGGTGTTTGGGGGCGCAAATCTGGGCAGCCGTAAGCCAGCGTCAGCTCCAGGGTGGCCAAGCCGCGCTGTACGCGTGACCACTCGGCGGTGGCAGCGGCCAGGGCATCACGCTCGGTGCTGTAGGTGTCCTTCATGCGCTTGGCCCCGTGGAAGTCGTTCGCAGCCACCGTGCCGCTGGGCGCAATGCCCTTCAGGTTGTTGCCACTGCCCACCAGTACGCTGCGGCGCTTGGCGGTGCGCAGGTCGTACCAGTACGCACGCACGCCGCTGTAGGCCTCGCGGTCGCTGGTGTGGTAGCGGTGCTGGTCGCCATCCACCCGCGTGATCACCACGGGCTCAAGCCTGGTGG
>CAZHDP010000241.1:0-5646 GCA_964531605.1 uncultured Burkholderiaceae bacterium
CCGCACAGTCACCCACGTTGTCGCCCACGTTGTCTGCGATCACCGCAGGGTTGCGGGGGTCGTCCTCGGGGATGCCGGCTTCCACTTTGCCCACCAGGTCTGCGCCCACGTCTGCGCCTTTGGTGAAGATGCCTCCACCCAGTCGGGCAAAGATCGAGATCAGCGACGAGCCGAAGGCAAAGCCAATCAAGGGGTTGAGCAGGTTGGCAAGGCTCTTGTCAGGCGTGTGGTTGCCATTGCCCACCAAGAACCAGTAGAAACCCGTCACACCCAGCAGCCCCAGGCCGACGACCAGCATGCCCGTGATCGCGCCGCCGCGAAAGGCCACGTCCAGCGCCGGGCCGATGCCCTTGGTGGCCGCTTGAGCGGTGCGCACATTGGCCCGCACCGAGACATTCATGCCGATGAAGCCGCATGCGCCTGACAGCACCGCGCCGACCACAAAACCAACGGCGGTTTGCCCATCCAGAAACAGGCCAATCAGCACTGCCAACACCACGCCAACCACGGCGATGGTGCGGTATTGGCGGGCCAGGTAGGCCGCTGCCCCGGTTTGAATGGCTGCCGCTATTTCTTGCATGCGGGCGTTGCCCGCGTCCTGAGAAAGAATCCAACTTCGGGCCCAAAAGCCGTAGCCCACGGCAATCAGTCCACACACCAGCGCCAAGATCAGCGCAGAGTTACCAGCCATAGTGTCATCTCCTTCGTGTTGTGTCGCGATGAGGGGTCACAAGCACAGCAATGTGTAGAAAGTTACTTCATGTCAGTACCTGTTCCCCGCTGCGTTGCTTCCTCGTCGCTCTGCCACAAGTGCAAGAGTCTGATTGGCCAACGGGTTCAATATACGCCGAAAGTGTGGTGAAAGTACCGTTGGGCGTTGGGTTGAAAGGTTCGCATAAGTAAAATGAGGGTTAATCCCAGGGTCTGCACGCAGGCCTTGACGTCAAACACCCTCAACCAGAGACCTCCATGTCCTTACAAGAAGTAAAGCCCGGCAAGAATGCGCCCGATCAGTTCAACGTGATCATCGAGATCCCCATGAACGCCGATCCGGTGAAGTACGAAGTCGACAAGGAAACCGGTGCCATTTTTGTGGACCGTTTCATGAGCACCTCCATGCACTACCCCACCAACTATGGGTACGTGCCACAAACCATCAGCGGTGATGGCGATCCTGTGGACGTGTTGGTGATCACCCCCGTGCCCCTGATTCCTGGCGTGGTGGTGACGTGCCGCCCCCTGGGTATCCTGAAGATGGAAGACGAAGCCGGCATGGACGGCAAAGTGCTGGCCGTGCCGATCGACAAAGTGTTGTCCATCTACAGCCAGTGGCAAAAGCCCGAAGACCTGAACCCGCTGCGCCTGAAGACCATTGCCCACTTCTTTGAGCACTACAAAGACCTGGAACCCAACAAGTGGGTGAAGATTTTGGGCTGGGAAGGCCCAGAAGCCGCCAAGCAAGAAGTGGCCGAAGGCATTGCCAACTACGCCAAGACAGCCAAGTAAGCCGCAACGCTGACCTTCGCCCCACAAAGCCCCTGTTGCCTACGGCACAGGGGCTTTGTGCTTGTGACGACGGTTTGACACATTCGATTGACCCCAGTCAACCGAGTGACGTTTCGGAGGCGATAAACTCAAGACTTCTCAATTTGGAGACGATCCATGAAAATTTTGTTGGCTGTTGATGGCAGCTCTTACACCAAGAAAATGTTGGCGTACCTGACGACGCACGATGAACTGTTCACCGCCAACAACGAATACACCATCCTGACCGTGCAGCCCGCCTTGCCCCCCCGCGTGAAAAGCACGGTGGGCAAAGACGTGGTTGACGAGTACCAGAGCGAAGAGGCTGAAAAAGTGTTGGCTCCCGTGGCCAAGTTCCTCACCCGCCACGGTATCGATGCCAAGAGTGCGTGGAAAGTGGGCCCCGCCGGTGAAAACATTGCGAAATTTGCCAGCCAAGGCAAGTTTGACCTGGTGGTGATGGGCTCCCACGGTCATGGCGCTTTGCTCAAACTGGTGATGGGCTCGGTGGCCACCCAGGTGCTGGCGCACTGCAGCTCACCTGTCTTGCTGGTCCGCTGAGTTTTTCTCTCTTCTCCAGGGGCTTCATTCGTGAAGCCCCTTCTTCATGGGTGACTGAAAAGGAGTTTCCGCGTGCCTTCCATCCAGCGAGTCGCCTGCAGCGGCCCCGTCTTGTTGCGCAGAGCCACGGCCGCGTTGGCCTCCGCCTCGGTCATGGCACCGTTGTGCTTGGGGTCGACCTCGGCCTACGCCCAAAATGGCCCGGAGGAAGGCAGCAGCAATGCCGTCGCGCGTCAACTGCAGACCGTGACGGTGCGGGCCAGACAGTCCATTGAGCAGCGCTTCTTTGCGGCGGGGTCCCTGGTCACGGTGGACCGGCAAGACATCGAGCAAATGGGTGCGGAATCGGTGGCCGACGTGTTGCGGCAATTGCCTGGTGTGCAAGTCAATGCCAACGGCAACGGCAGCATCGACATTCGGATGCGGGGCATGGACCGCAATGCCACCCAGGTGCTGATCGATGGTGAAAAGGTCGGTGGTGGTGGGCAATCGGGCCAAATTCCGCTCGACCAACTGCCTTCTGATTTGATCGAGCGTGTAGAAGTCTTGCGGGCCCCCAGCGCGGAGCACTCGGGTGCCAGTGGCGGCACCATCAACATTGTGCTGCGCCAGCCCAGCGTCAAATCGGAGACCAGTGTGCGTTTGACCCACCAGCAGGTGTGGGGGCAAAACGCCTTGCAGAGTTTTTTCTCCAAAACCGGGCCAGTCACCGAGCCTGCCAAAGAGCCTGACGCCATCCCTGTGCAGCCCTGGACGTATTTTTTGGCTGCAGGTGCGTTGGAGCGCATCACCGGCAGCGATGTTGAGCGCCAGACCAGCACGTTTGGCACCAACCCGTCGACCTTGACTTCGCACGATGCGTACCGTTACCGCACGGGACAGGTCTGGATGGTGCCCCGTTTGAGCGGCCGCCTGGGGCCTTTGGACCAGTTGAACCTGCGCGGCATGTACGTCGGTACCGAGACCCGTGGGCGCATCGGCAGCGTGGGGCAGGGCGCAGACAGCTTTGGCCCCATCAGCTCACTGGTGCAAGATCAAACGCACACCGAGCGCGGCATGCTGCAAATGCGAGGCGATTGGACGCACCGCTTCAAAGGCAGCAAATGGGAGACTTTTTTGTCCACCCAATCGAACAGCGAAAAAATCGACCGCACCCGTTCTCAGACCCTCACGCAGGCCAGCGGGCAAGGTGCCACAAGCTCTCAGTTTGGGGATGACCAGCGCGAGCGCATGGTGACCCTGTCCAGCAAGCTCACAGGCACGGTGGACCCGTTGTTGTGGATGACCGGTGCCGATGTAGAAGAACGCAAACTCACCGTAGACACCTCGTCATCGAGCGGACTGGGCACAAGTGGACCGACCTTGGGCTTTGGCGCCCGCACCCGTCGCACCGTGCTCTGGGGGCAAAACGAGTGGGAGTTGCCCGGCACCACCACGTTGACGGCCGGGTTGAGGCTGGAAAATCTGGACACCCAAACGGTCTACAACGGCGTGGTGGTCAATGCCCAGCGCAGCCTTGTGCAGCCGTCTCTTCACCTGCGAACCCCCTTGAATGACGACACCCAGGTTCGGTTCAACCTGGCCCGCATCACGCGCAACCCGGCGCTGATGGACCTGATCGACCGCCGTTTGCCCAGCCAAGGGGTGAACACCTTGACCAACCCCGACGTGGCTGGCAACCCTTTGCTGCGGTCCGAGAGCTCGGTGACGCTGGACACCGGGTTAGAGCACAAATGGGGCCCCCAGGGGCAGGTCGGTTTGAATGTGTTCGTGCGGCAAGTGTCTGATGTGATTGCACGCCGCGTCACTGAAAACAGCGTGGGCCTGTGGACACAAACGCCTCAAAACGTGGGCGATGCGCTGGTTTGGGGACTGGAGGCGGATGCCAAAAAGCCCGTCAGTTGGCCGGCCCAATGGGGCTTGGGCAGTGACTGGACGTTTTCCGGCAACGCCAGCCTGTTGCAGTCCCGCATGACGCGGGGCGACAACTTCGGGCAGCGCATCCCCGGGCAGGCGCGGTACTTGGTCAACCTCAATTTGGCCAAACCTCAGCCCCAAAAGGGTGGCTGGTATGGGGGTACCACGCTGTCTTTGCAGGGGGCTGCCGATTTGGCGACCTCTGCCACGGCGTCAGGTCGGGAACTGGCCTTCGCCACGCTGGACGCCTATGTCGGCCGGGTGGTACCAGGGTGGGGCTACTGGAGACTGCAGGTTTACAACCTGACAGATTCGCCACGCGTGCGTGAACGCCGCGATGTGGATGCTGGCGGCCGTGTGACCGCAGACCGTTCCACACTGCGCTGGACGCCCCGCTTGTTTTTCTCGGTTGGGACGCAGTTTTGAGCAAATCCGAAAATGTCCCGTGTCGCCGCACGGGAAATGGCCCGCAAGCTGAACAAATTCCCGATTCCGACTACAGTTAGGCGTATGAGTGAAAGGCACCATCATGGAAACGTCCGCTGAAAGCGCATCTGCATTTCGTTCGTCTGTGGCGCGCAAACCCCAGACGGTCGTTGAAAAAGCCAATGAATACCTGACCTTCCGGCTTGGCGGCGAAGAGTACGGTATCGACATCTTGCGTGTGCAAGAGATCCGTTCCTACGAGTTGCCCACCCGCTTGGCCAATGCCCCCAGCTTTGTCAAAGGCGTGATCAACCTGCGCGGCGTGATCGTTCCCATCATTGATTTGCGCATGAAGCTGGGCTGTGACGACATCGAGTACACGCCGTTCACCGTGGTGATTGTGCTCAACGTCAAAGGTACCGAGATCGGTGCCGTGGTCGACGCCGTGTCTGACGTGGTGGGCCTGACCCTCAGCTCTATCAAGCCTGCCCCTCAGTTTCAAGGCCGGGTGGACTCCAACTTTGTCACGGGCATTGCAAAGCTCGGTGAACGCATGTTGGTCATCATGGACATCGAGTCGCTGATGAGCAGCGATGAAATGGGCTTGCTGCTTCAAGTGGCCAAAACCGCCTGACGGGACTGCGCCACGCAGCCCCTCTTGACTGTTGTGGTGCCCTCAACCCTGCGAGGGCGTGTTTTTTCGCAGCGGCTGCCGTTGGGCCAAATCGGTCAGGTAGTGTTCTACGCCTTCTCCTTCGCGTGCCAAAAAGCGCTGTACAGCATCGGCAAAAGCGGGATGCGCCAGCCAGTGTGCTGACTGGGTCTTGACCGGCAACAGCGCCCGGGCCATTTTGTGCTCCCCTTGGGCACCGCCCTCAAACCGGTCGTAACCGTGGCGTATGCACCAGTCCAGCGGCTGGTAGTAACAGGCTTCGAAGTGCAAGCAATCCACGCGCTCCATGGCGCCCCAGTACCGCCCATAGGCCACGCGTTCAGTGCCATGGGCTGAGTTTTCAGCCGTTGTATTGCGTTCTACCGCAGTATCTGTGACATTCAGCGCTATCAAACTGGTAGCAATGGGCCTGCCTTTACACTCGGCGGTGAACAACAACCAGTGGTCGGGCATGGTGTGCGCCATGCGGTGAAAGAAATCGCGGCTCAGGTAGGGGGCATTGCCGTGTTCCAGGTAGGTTCGCTCGTAGCACTGGTAAAAAAAGT
>CAZHDP010000242.1:0-5640 GCA_964531605.1 uncultured Burkholderiaceae bacterium
TCCTCGTAGGTTGATTGGAACTTCTTTACATTCAATTTACATGCCAGCTTGCTTGGGTGTCAAATGCTGGCATTCCGTCACATTAAACCCCTATCTAGAGACAGTTTCGTGTCAATTGCTGACAAAAGTGTTGCGATTGTGATGACAGAAAAGTCAGATGCGCAAAGATGTCGTGCCTCAAGTCCACTGGCGCTTGGCATTTGGATCACTTGATGCAAACCGAGCGCACCTGCTTCAGGTCTGTCA
Source organism: uncultured Burkholderiaceae bacterium (assembly GCA_964531605.1). Taxonomy (GTDB): domain Bacteria; phylum Pseudomonadota; class Gammaproteobacteria; order Burkholderiales; family Burkholderiaceae_C; genus Defluviibacillus. Next base: position 247 of record CAZHDP010000242.1, read on the forward strand.
GACCCATCAAGATTTTTTCCATGCCATCCATTTTCAGGGTGCGCATGCCGCTTTCGACAGCCGTTGAAAACAGTTCGGCGACCCGGGCGCGCTCTTGGATGAGTTTTTTGGCTTCGTCATCGGCGATCAGCAATTCGTGCAGGCCCAAGCGACCTTTGTAGCCCGTTTTGTTGCATTTGTCGCAACCCACCGCACGGTAGAACTGGAGTTGTCCGTTTTTACCGTACTGCGTTTGCCATTGGTTCAGCAACTTTTGCGCTTCTGCGGCAGCGTCTCGTTGCCACGCGCTGGTGTTGCGCAGCTCGTCGGCGTATTCGGCCACGAAGGTGTGCAGTTCTGCTTCGTCGGGGGTGTAGGCCTGTTTGCAATCACACAGGCGCTTCGCCAAGCGCTGAGCCAAGATGCCGAGCAACGCATCGGCAAAGTTGAACGGGTCCATGCCCATGTCGAGCAAGCGGGTGATGGATTCCGGCGCTGAATTCGTATGCAGGGTTGAAAACACCAAGTGGCCCGTGAGAGAGGCTTCGACGCCCATGGACACCGTTTCTTTGTCGCGCGACTCACCGACCATGATGATGTCGGGGTCGGCGCGCAAGAAGGCGCGCATGATCAGCGCAAAGTCGATCCCCGCCTTTTTGTTGATCTGTACTTGCCGCAAGCCTTTTTGCGTGATTTCAACGGGGTCTTCGGCCGTCCAGATCTTGGTGTCAGGGGTGTTCAGGTATTTGAGGATGGAATGCAGTGTGGTCGTTTTGCCGGATCCTGTGGGGCCGCACACATAGAACAAGCCGTAGGGCTTGGTGATGGTTTTTTCAATCCGTTCTTTGTTGTGAGGCGTGAGCCCGAGCTTGTCCAATGGGATGGGCTCGCCGGCTGCCAAAATGCGCATTACCACGTCTTCAACGCCACCCGCAGAGGGGATGGTGGCCACACGCAGTTCGATGTCGAGGCCACCGTACTTCTTGAATTTGATTTTGCCGTCTTGCGGTTTGCGCTTTTCCGAGATGTCCAGGTCACACATGATTTTGAGACGTGTGGCCATGGCCTGCCGAAAATGCGCGGGCACTTCAATGTAAGGGATCAAGGTGCCGTCAATGCGGAATCGGATGCCGGTTTTCTCTTTGCCAGGCAGGGGCTCAATGTGGATGTCTGACGCTTTTTGATGGTAGGCGTCCACGATCACTTTGTTGACGAATTTGACGAGTTCGTTGTCTGCAGCTGCAGACTCCAGCGCGTTGTCGTTGAACCCCTCGTCTTCGTCGGCGGGTGACATGTCCGCCAGCATTTGATCGATGGAGCCGACTGCGCCTGCAGGGGCATAGAGTTGGTCCAGCGTCTGTGCAAACTCGGTGCCTGTGGTGACCTTGTAAACACATTTGATGGCCTTGGGAAACACCTGGTTCACGACCCGCGAAGCGCGCACGGTTTCGGGGTCCAGGCACAAGACGTGCAAGCCCTCGGGCGTGTCTTGCAAAGGGACCCACCCGTGCTCTTCTAAAAACTCACGCTTCAGCTTACCGTGCAGGTGTTCCGAACGCTGACGCTCGGCTTGCAGGGGTTCATAACTCGCGCCAAAAAAGCGAGCCAGCGACAAGCCGATTTGCGGCAGGCTGACGTTGTATTTGCCCATCAGCTGCTGTTCCATTGACACACCGCTGGCCCGGGATTCTTCTTCGCAATGGATCAAATCTTGAACAGTGAGGGCACCCGTTGAGACCAGGCCATCGTAACGAGAGGCTTTGCGTCGGTGGTCATCATGGGCTTTGGAGACGCGTTGGCGCAGCGCTGTCCCCAAGGTCTGACACAGTTGAACAGCCCCTTCCAACTCGAGCTCCCCAAACGGAGTGTCATTTTTGTTGTTGATGATCTGGAACACCCCCAACAATTCGTCACCCTGGCTGATGGGAATGACCATCATTTGTTTGGTACGGTAGCCGGAGCGCCTGTCGACTTCTTTCAAAAAGCTCAGCGTCGGGTGGATCAATCGCAGGGCATCATCGTCGTAGACGTCTGCGATGTTCAGTGTGCGACGACTCAGTGCGGCATACCCGGCCAAGCTTTGCGCGCTGATCGGGAGCTTCAGGTTTTGGCTGGTGGTCAGGCCGGTTTTGATTTTCGACACGATGGCGGTGCGGTCGTCATTGACCGCATACAGCGTCATCCGGTCTGCGTTGAACAGTTTGCAGATGTCTGCGCTGACTTCCAGCATCAGCTGGTCCAGGTTGTCTGTGTCGTGGATCCGGGTGGTGACCTGTTGCAGTTGTCGAAAAAAGAGCGCTTCAAACGAGGGCAACGGACGTGGCGCGGGACTGCTCAAAATGTGAACTCCTGCCCGGCGCGTAACCAGCGCACATCATGCCTGGGGTGAATGCCCTGGACGCTGGTGACGTCAAACCGCTGTATCTCGGCCATGATTTGATCGGTTTCTGCAGGTTTGGTGTGGGTGATGTAGATCGGGTATTGCTTGTCGCTCGCGATGTGGTCCAACTCAGAGGCCAACGACAGCGGTGACAAATGCAAGCTGCGTTTGGCCAGTTCCTTTTCCCGGTTGCTGAATGCGGTTTCAATCACCAGCATGCCCACATCCATTTGGTTCAAGCGTTGCCAAAAAGCAGGATTGCATTCCGTGTCGCCGGTGAATACCCAATTGGCATGGCCTTGTGAGACCGCATAGCCACAAGCCGGTACGGTGTGCACTGCAGGCATCACTTCGACGAGTTTGCCTTTGATGCCCAAAAATTGACCCACACGGATTTCTTGAAAACGAACAAAGGGGCGCTCGAGCGAGGGGATGCGCGTGAAGTCAGGCCAAATGACATCGTTGAAGATGTGTGTCTGCAATGCCTCGAGTGTGCCCGGCAAACCATAGACCATCAAAGGACTGGTGCGTTGCGCAGCCACCGCATCCACCATCAATGGCAGCGCAGCAACATGGTCAAGGTGCGAGTGGGTGAGCATGACGTGGTCAATGCGCCGCATTTCCTCCAGACACAAGTCACCAACTCCGGTGCCCGCATCAATGAGGACGTCATCGTCAATCAGGAACGACGTGGTACGGCAGTCCTTGGCGATCGCCCCAGAGCAGCCCAGCACGCGAACTTTCATGACGGATCTTCCACTGGTTACTTGCTGTCAAAATTGGTTGCACCGTCCCAAACGGCATCAACCGGCGAGCGCCGCATCGCAGCAACGCGTTCAAGATACAGATGGTAAAGGTATTTTTGTGGTGCAAGACGTTGCATATTTAACAGAACTAAGTCGCATTGGTCCCAGTTTTGACTGCGGTATGCCTGTAGAAACTGGGCCCATGTCTTCAACTCCAAAGACAAGTCCTCATGGCTCGGGCCAGAGACCCTGTACGGCGTGTAGATGCTGACAGCTTGTTGCTTGCCCTTGACCCGTACTTTGTCCAATTCTTGCCATTGAAAGTCTGTTGTCAGTTTGCGAGTGCTCCCACTCACCACCACAGCCACCCCATAGTTTTTGGACAGGCCTTCCAAGCGAGACCCCAGGTTCACGGCGTCACCAATGACGGTGTAACTGCGCCGTGTCACCGATCCCATGTCTCCCACGCACATCGTGCCCGTGTTCAAGCCGATGCCAATGCCGATTTCTGGCAAGCCACTCGCCTTGTGCTTTTCGTTGATGCTGTTGATCGCCTCGGCCATTTCGATGGCTGTTTTCACGGCCAGTTGAGCGTGATCGGGCATGTCGACCGGCGCTCCCCAGAACGCCATCACACAGTCGCCCATGTATTTGTCGATGGTGCCTCGGTTCATGCGGATGATGTCGGTGAGTTGGCTGAACACATCGTTGAGCAATTGCTGTAGCTGCAAGGGCTCCATGGTCTCAGACATTTTGGTGAAACCCCGCATGTCGCAGAACATCACCGTCAGCTCTTTGTTGACGGCTTTCATGTTGTAGCTGGCAGGGTCTTTCACCATCTCAACCACCAACTCTGGGGCAACGTAAGAGCCAAACAGGTTCGCCAATTCGCGCTTGGATCGGCTCTCTACAAAATAGCCGTAACTCATGTTCAGTGCAAACGCCGCAAAAGCAGTGAGCAATGCCGACGCGAGCGGAAGCACCAAGCCGCCAGCGCTGAACAACCAGAAGTTCAGCCCGGTCAACGCAGCCATGACCGCTGCACTGGTCACTACCGCCATGGGTGCGGACAGCACAGGCAGGCTCATGGCCAACAGCAAACCCGAGATCAGCAATACCAAGACCTCATAGCCCAGCGTGTAGTCGGGTTTGACAAAAATACGGTCGTCCAACAACCCAGAGAGCAAGTTGGCATGGACTTCGACACCGGGATAAGCTTCACCCACTGGCGTGACCCGCAAATCCACCAAACCTGGTGCAGTGGTGCCAAGCAGCAAAATTTTGTCCTTGAGGCTGCCCTGAGGCACCTTGCCAGACAAAATATCAGCGGCAGAAACGTACCTGAATGAGCCGCCGTGTACGCCACCCAGTCCCCGGTAGGGCACGAGCACGCCCACGTCGTCGCTGACGGGGATGCTGATGCTGCGACCGTTGCGCACCATCACCAGTTTTTCCAAACGGTCATAGTGCTTGCTGATCCAGCGTTGCTCAGGAAATCCAGGGATGAGCTGGGGGTTACCTGCCAGCATGCGGTACATCGCCAGGGAGAGCGATTCGTAATATTCGCCGTGGTACTTGGCTAACATAGGTACGGTGCGAACGAAGCCATCGCCATCACTGGGGACCATGTTGAAAAAACCTGCCCGAGGCGCGGCTTTGGCCAAAGTCTCAATGTTGGCGCCGTAGCCATTCCATTGGGTTATCCGGATATTTTTGCCACCCAAGACAGATGACGGCATGGCGGGCGCTGGCAGCATGCCGGAGCTGTGTCCATCTTGATCGCTGGTGAAGTAATAGCCCAACACCACCGGCCGGTTGGTCAGCGACTTGGCCAACAAGTGGTCGTAATCCAGCGAGGCCTCGAGCTGTTGAATCCGCTCCGCAAAGCCCGCTTGGTCCCGCAGTTCTTTTTGGGCCAGCAGCTTGAGTTGTTTGAGTCCTGAACTTTCGTCTGCCTCGGCAAACACCACGTCGATGCCCAACATCGCGATGTGATGTTCGTCAAACAAGCGATTGGTCAGTTCCGCAACCTTGTTTCGACCCCATGGCCAACGGCCCACTTCTGACAGGCTTTTCTCGTCGATGTCGACGATGACGACCCGCTCATCCAAGGTTCTGGCCATCGTGGCCTTGATTCGGGCATCGTAAATGATGTCATCCAAGCGATCGACGATGCTCAGTCGCACCAACCCCATCGCATGAACCAAGGCCAGCAACAACGGGATCAGCGTGATGATGACGCGAGGCCAATGTTTCAAAAAAGCTTGCATGGCCAATCAGTCATCGTGG
>CAZHDP010000243.1:0-5609 GCA_964531605.1 uncultured Burkholderiaceae bacterium
GCGACCCTCAGCCATGGCAACTTGGCGCCCAGCATGAATCACCTTACCTTCAGCACGCACCATCGGCACGGAATCCGTGAGTGGTCGCAGCATGTTGACCTTCAATTCAAGCGTCGTGTAGCCTTTTCCGGCCGGCAAGGTCGTGTGCACGGCGCAACCCACCGCTGAATCCAGCAAGGTGCAGAACCAGCCGCCGTGCACAGTGCCCAAGGGGTTGTAATGCCGCAGCTTTGGTTCGCCTTGAAATATCGCCGTGCCCGGTTCCATGTGAACTGGGATGAAATCCAGCGCGTCGCCAATGGGCGCTGGTGGGAGCTTCCCCGCAAAAATGGCCTCAAAAACTTCCATTCCAGTCATCCCAAAGATCTGTGCCCGTGGCGCAACGCCCGGTGCAAGCAAGCTTGCACGTACAGCGACCTCTTTTTCTCTCCAACTGGCAAGAATTTGATCTGTCTTCATCAACGCGTCCTTATGGTTGCATATGCAATTGTTGTAGGTGCAACATATTAACTGAAAACGGTGTCTAAACCATCTCGGCTCACCAACTTCGTGTGGTTCGGCACAAACTGCCCTGGCGGACAGACTGATTTACACAATACAAGGATGCCGGCAGCCTGGACTCATCTGGACAAGCATTTCAGTTGCAGCTTTAGTTCAATATTGGTATGATTAATGTCATGCGAAATAAGCCCCACTCCAGAAGCGCTGCAAAAGAAGCCTCTCACGAGCGCATCGTTGGGGTGGCCGCACGCGCCATACGTCGCAGCGGCTATAACGGTACGGGTGTCGCCGACATCATGAAAGAAGCCGGTCTGACCCACGGCGCCTTCTATGCCCATTTCACTTCCCGCGAGGCCATGCTGGCCGAAGCCGCTGACAGTGCGGGTGCACAAGCCAATGCGGCTGCCGCGAAGATCATGTCTACCGTACCGCCGGCGCAAGCGCTGAGAACCCTCATCGAGACCTACTTGTCAAAGGCGCATGTGGACGCCATTGAAACCGGCTGCCCTGTTTCAGCACTGGGTTCGGAAATGCCGCGTCAATCGCCCGAAGTGCGCCGTGCAGCCACCCTGCGCATCAAAGAAATGATTGACCTCGTGGCCCGGCAATTGCCCAACTGGGGACAGCCCGCAGCCCATGAGCGCGCCCTGGCGCTGGTGGCCACGATGGTGGGCACTTTGATACTGGCCCGCGCTGTGGATGACTCCGCATTGTCTGAGGCACTGTGCAATGCCAGTTTGCAGAACCTGACTCTGCCGACCACCACGTCCCCTGACTGACCTTTTTTTTACTCTTTAATATGATAACCATCATGCGAAATTCAATTATTCCTGCTGTGTACAGGTTGAGCCCAATCTGTCTTTGAGAAAGAGAAAAGCCATGAAAGCATTTATCGTTGACCGCTACAGCAAGACGACACCTTTGCGAGAGGGCGAATTGCCCGATCCTGAGCTGCGCCCCGACGAAGTTTTGGTTCAGGTGCACGCCACCAGTGTGAATCCGCTCGACTTCAAGATTCGCAACGGCGATTTCAAACTCTTCATGCCTGCCCGTCCCCCGTTTACGCTCGGGCATGATGTGGCCGGCGTCGTGGTGCGCCTGGGGGAGCGTGTGAAGCACTTCAAAATGGGGGATGAGGTTTACGCCAGCCCGGATGATTTCCAGGTCGGCACCTTCGCCGAGTATGTGCCTGTCAAAGAAAGCGCTTTGGCACTCAAACCCAAAAACATCAGCATGGAAGAGGCGGCCTCTCTTCCGCTGGTCGCGTTGACGGCCTGGCAAATTCTGGTGGAGCGTGCCAAGGTTCAAGCGGGACAAAAAGTCTTCATCCAGGCGGGGTCAGGTGGCGTGGGCACGATTGCCATTCAATTGGCGAAGCACTTGGGTGCAAAAGTGGCGACCACCACCAGCACCGCCAACGTCAATTGGGTCAAAAGCCTGGGTGCTGACGTGGTGGTGGACTACAAGCAAGCCGACTTTGAAGACGTGCTGAGCAGCTATGACCTGGTATTGAACAGCCAAGACAGCGCGGCTTTAGCAAAGTCCTTCAACGTCTTGAAGCCAGGGGGGCAAGTGGTCTCTATTTCTGGTCCCCCTGATGCCGGTTTCGCCGAGGCTCAACAACTCGCGTGGCCCTTCAAGCAACTCATGCGCGTGCTCAGCTTCAGTGCCAGAAGAAAAGCAAAGCGTCGAAACGCCAGCTATTCCTTTCTGTTCATGAAAGCCAGCGGTGAGCAATTGCGACACATTGCCGCGCTGGTCGAGTCGGGTGTCATCCGTCCCATTGTGGACAAGGTGTATCCCTTCGCCTCCACCAACGAAGCCATGGCCTACGTCGAAAGCGGCCGTGCCAAAGGCAAGGTAGTCATCAAAGTTCGCTGAAGTATCCATTTAACACCTAGGAGTCTCCTGTGAAAATCGAAGATTCTGTAGTGCTTGTCACCGGCGCTAACCGTGGCATCGGTTTGGCCTTTGCACGCGCATTGCTGGCCCGTGGCGCTCGCAAGGTCTACGCTGCCGCACGCAATCTTGAATCTGTCACCTTGCCCGGTGTCGAAACATTGCAGCTCGATGTCACCCGACCTGAAGCCATCGCTGCTGCAGTTCAACGCGCATCCGATGTGACGCTGGTGATCAACAACGCGGGCATTGCCCAGCCTGGCGGATTCATGGCGGAGGACAGTGAAGCCGTCGCTAGGCGCATTTTCGAGACCAACTTCTTCGGTGTGTTGAACATGAGCAAAGCCTTCGCACCCGTGCTCAAAGCCAACGGCGGCGGGGCTTTGCTCAACGTGCTATCAGTGGCGTCGTGGGTCAACGGTGGAGAACTGGCCGCCTATTCGGCCAGCAAATCCGCTGCTTGGTCTCTCACCAACGCACTGCGCCATGAACTCTCAGGACAAAAAACCCAGGTATTGGGCTTGCACATGGCCTATGTAGACACCGATCTGACGCGAGGCTTCGACGTTCAAAAGAGCACCGCCGAGGACATCGTTCAGCGCGCTCTCGATGGACTGGAGGCCGGCGCAGACGAGGTGTTGGCCGATGTGCTGACGCAACAAATCCACCAAGGCTTTGCGGCACCACGCCCCGCCTACCTGCCCCAAACCAACTGAGCATTGACCATGACGACCAATGACACACCACATTTCTGGAAAACCGCCGTGCTGAGGCTCGCCACGGTAGCCACCCTCTTTTCAACATCTGCAGGTGCCGCAGATACAGTGCCCACGGCAATGAATCAACCGCTTACGGCGGCCAGTCAAACGTCGGTGGTCACGTGGAAAAGCGTGGCCACGCAGACCATCACGGCAGGCGACGTCACCTTTGCATACCGGGAGTTGGGAAAGCAGAACGGTGGAACGCCCGTGGTGTTTCTGGTCCACCTGGCGGCGGTGTTGGACAACTGGGACCCTCGGATCATGGACGGCATCGCTGCCAAGCACCATGTGATTGCCTTTGACAACCGAGGTATCGGTGCCTCCAGTGGCTCACCGTCAGATTCAATGTCACAAATGGCCGACGATGCCGTGACCTTCATCAAAGGAATGGGGCTCAAGCAAGTTGATCTTTTGGGGTTCTCCATGGGCGGCATGGTGGCGCAGGAAATCGTGTTAAAGGAGCCACAACTCGTCCGAAAAATGATTCTCGCAGGCACCGGGCCTGCGGGTGGTGAAGGTATCAGTGCCGTGGCCGGTGTGACCTTTTACGACATGCTGCGGGGCTTTTTTACAGGCCAAGATGCCAAGCAGTTTCTATTTTTCACGCGCACCCCCGATGGCATCAAGGCAGGCAAGGCGTTTTTGGAGCGGCTCAAGGAACGCACCGAGAACCGCGACAAGGAGATTTCTGTGAGCGCCTTTTTGAGCCAGCTGCGGGCCCTGCGCGCCTGGGGGCAAAGCGTTCCAGTCGATCTATCGGTTGTGAAGCAACCTGTGCTCGTGGTGAATGGCGACGATGACCGCATGGTCCCCACACCCAACACGCACGATTTGGCACGGCGGCTTCCGAACAGCACGTTGATCATCTATCCCGATGCTGGCCACGGCGGCATGTTCCAGTTCCACGCTGAATTTGTGCCCAGTGCACTGGAATTTCTGGGTCGATAAGGGCTTACCCAACAGACACGACGCTTGCCATTCCAGGGTCTCCACTCGGGCAGCCTGCGCTGTTTTGGATACCATGGCCCCTATGCCCGAGTCGCTCCAACTTCAATCGCTACCACTGTTTCCGTTGGGAACGGTGCTCTACCCCAATGGTGTGCTGCCATTGCAAATATTTGAAGTTCGGTACTTGGACATGATTGGAAAGTGTCATCAAAGTGGCGCACCGTTTGGCGTTGTAGCCCTGACCGAAGGCTCGGAAGTCAGGCGATTGAAAGTCACCGCGGATGGGTCTTCGCCCTCCAACGGAGACACTTTTGCGAGCGAGGCTTTCAACGATGTGGGGACGCTGGCCACGATCAAAACGCTCACTCGACCCCAGGCAGGACTGATCATGGTTCAGTGTTTGGGCACCCAACGCTTTCGAATCACCAGGCGCGAAAAGCTCAAACACGGCCTGTGGATCGGTGATGTCGATGTGATCCAGCCAGACGCCACCGTGGAGATCCCCCCAGACCTTCAGGCGACTGCCGACGCACTCGGAAACATCATCCAAAACCTGCAAGCCAAAGGGATGCAACAAGAGCAACTTCCATTCAGCAAACCCTATCGGCTGGACGAATGTGGCTGGGTCGCCAACCGCTGGTGCGAGATCTTGCAGATGCCACTGGAACTCAAACAAAGGCTGATGGCATTGGAGAATCCGTTGGTACGACTGGAGCTTGTGCATGACATCTTGGTCAGGGCAGGGCTACCAGGGCTTGCGCCTTGAGCCCGGCAAGTCTGGTCGCCGCAGTCTGGGTCAGACAATTGCACTCTCCCGCAGCGCTCAATTCATGTCGTGTGCCAATGAATCACCGTCGTCCTCTTCCACACATTGATGCAGCCAAGTGCACCGGTTGCGGCAGGTGCGTCGGCGCATGCGGTCCATACGTCCTGAGCTTAGAGGTCGTCAACTGGATCAAGACAGCACAACTTGACGACATTAACAATTGCACGGGTTGCAGCAAGTGTTCAGACGTTTGTCCATTCGGGGCTGTTCGCATGGTTAAACGTCACGTTGCCAGTGATTTGTGATTGTCTGCAGATGGTCAGGTGCTTTCCCTGCGATCGACCCAAAGCAGTATTTGACTAGCCAAGTCTTGAAGTCAAATACCGGACACTAGAGGTTACGTTGTCCGTTGATACGACCAGTGTTCTAAAAAGGCCGATTGCTGTAAGTGGCATTTGTCGCTGAAAGCGGTCACTTAGTGTGTTGGTTCGGAAATCTCTACGAAAAGTCACCGGTCTGAGAAGTAGAAATTTCTCGAAGAGAATTTCTACATGAAGAAGTCCAAGTTTTTCGACAGCCAGATCACGGATGCACTCAAGCGCGTTGAAGCTGGCCTGCCCGTTCCAGACCTTTGTCGAGACGTTGGCATCAGCACATCGACCTTTTACAAGTGGCGCGCCAAGTTCGGCGGCATGGACACCTCGATGATGACCCGCATGGAGGAGCTCGAAGAG
>CAZHDP010000244.1:0-5594 GCA_964531605.1 uncultured Burkholderiaceae bacterium
GGCATGCGCCTGGTGATCGAACTCAAGCGCGGCGAAGTGCCCGAGGTGGTGCTGAACAACCTGTACAAGCAGACCCAACTGCAAGACACGTTCGGCATGAACATGGTGGCCCTGATCGATGGTCAGCCTCGCCTGTGCAGCCTGAAAGACCTGATCTCGGTCTTTTTGGAGCACCGCCGTGAAGTGGTCACCCGCCGCACGGTATTCACCCTGCGCAAAGCACGCGAGCGTGGACACGTGCTGGAGGGCTTGGCTGTTGCGTTGGCCAACATTGACGAATTCATCCGCATCATTCGCGAGTCACCCACACCGCCAGTGGCCAAAGCTGAGCTGATGACACGCCCATGGGACAGCAAGCTTGTTCGCGAGATGTTGACCCGCACGCGCGCCGATGGCGGCGTGGTCAATGCAGATGACTACCGCCCTGACGGCCTGGAGCGCGAGTACGGCATGGGCAACGATGGCCTGTATCGTTTGAGCGACACGCAAGCGCAAGAAATCCTGCAGATGCGTCTGCAGCGCCTGACCGGCTTGGAACAAGACAAGATCGTCGCCGAATACAAAGAGGTGATGGCCGAGATCGACGATTTGCTCGACATCCTGGCTCGCCCTGAGCGTGTGTCCACCATCATCAGCGACGAACTCACCCACGTCAAAACCGAGTTTGGTCAAACCAAACTGGGGGCTCGCCGCAGCCTGGTGGAACACAGCTCTTACGACCTCAGCACCGAAGACTTGATCACGCCCACCGACATGGTGGTGACGCTCTCACACAGCGGCTACATCAAGAGCCAGCCTTTGTCGGAATACCGCGCCCAAAAACGCGGCGGACGCGGCAAGCAGGCCACAGCCACCAAAGAGGATGACTGGATTGACCAGCTCTTCATCGCCAACACACACGACTACATCTTGTGCTTCAGCAACCGTGGTCGCTTGTATTGGCTCAAGGTATGGGAAGTACCCCAGGGTTCGCGCGGCTCACGTGGTCGCCCCATTGTGAACATGTTCCCGTTGCAAGAAGGCGAAAAAATCAACGTGGTGCTGCCGCTGACCGGTGAAAAGCGCACCTTCCCTGCAGACCAGTACGTGTTCATGGCGACCAGCATGGGCACCGTTAAAAAGACGGCGTTAGACGAGTTCTCCAACCCCCGCAAAGCAGGCATCATCGCCGTGGACTTGGATGCTGGCGATTTCCTGATTGGCGCTGCATTGACCGATGGCAAGCACGACGTGATGCTGTTCAGCGACGGCGGTAAAGCGGTGCGCTTTGATGAAAACGATGTGCGCCCCATGGGTCGCAACGCCCGTGGCGTGCGAGGCATGATGTTGGAAGAAGGCCAGGGCGTGATTGCCATGCTGGTGGCGGAAGCAGATGTTGTCTTGGACGCTGCTTCACCCGCCGAAGCCCCAGAGCCAGTCTTGTCCCACAGCGTGTTGACCGCCACGGAAAACGGCTACGGCAAGCGCACCAGCATCACCGAGTACACCCGCCACGGCCGTGGTACCAAAGGCATGATCGCCATCCAGCAAAGCGAGCGCAACGGCAAAGTGGTGGCAGCCACACTGGTTCGCGTCGAAGACGAGATCATGTTGATCACCGACAAGGGGGTGTTGGTACGCACCCGCGTCAGTGAAATCCGCGAAATGGGCCGTGCCACCCAAGGCGTCACCTTGATTGGCTTGGATGAGGGCTCTAAATTGAGCGGCTTGCAACGCATTGTGGAAAACGATGCGAACGCACCGGAGTCTGCTGACTCCAACGATGAGGGGATTGCCGAAGGCGATTCCTGACTCTGAAACGACAAAGGCGCTCAGGCGCCTGCCGTCGCCACCTGTTAACTCTGGAAACTTTTGATGAACTTCCGCATTGCCCTTTTGCTCGCTGTTGCAGCGTCTTTTCAATCTGCTGCGCACGCACAAGTCACCCCTGCAGTCCCCGCGGCAACGCCTGTGGTCGCAGCCACCGACAACAAGCAGGCTTTGGCCGCCAAACTGGTCGCGTTGCAGCGTGGCCCTGAAATGGAACGCATGGCGTTTCAACTGACCTCGGGCGCTGTGCAACCAGCGATCCAGCGTTGGGCACAGAAACTGGAGACCCTGCCAGCAGCCAAACAAGAAAAAGCCCGCGACCAACTGAATGCCGAACTCAAAGCGCATGGCGACGGTGTGCGCCGGTTGATCGAAGACCAAATGGCCAAATCAGCTGACAGCAAACTGCAATCGGCTTACGTTGAACGTTTTTCTGAATCAGAAATGACGCAATTGGTGACCTTGTTTGAATCTCCCACCTTCAAAAAGTACCAAACCATGGCTCCCGAACTGGGTGACTTGTGGATCAAAGACGTGATCGAGAACAGTCGCGCGGCAGTGCTTGAAAAAGACAAGGCCTTTGACGTCAAAGCAGCCAGCATACTCGGCACAGACACTGCTGAGAAAAAGCCAGCCCCGAAAAAGAAGTAAGCGTTCAGTTCAGCAGGCTTTGTCGCGCTCCGTGGCAAAGTTTGCGCCGTGGCGTGCACTTGGCGTGCGCCAGTCCTTTTCAAGGAAGTGAGTTCAAACCCCATGAGCCAACCGATCCAATCTGAAGGTCTGGGCGCATTGCGTGTCCAAATCGATACCCTCGATCAGCAGTTGCTGTCTTTGCTGAACCAACGCGCCAAAGTGGCTGAACAGGTCGGCGAAATCAAACGCGCAGAGGGGTCGCCCTTCTTCCGTCCTGACCGTGTTGCCCAGGTCATCACCAAAATTCAAGGTGCCAACCAAGGCCCCTTGCAAAACCCGCACGTGGCGGCCATTTGGCGCGAAATCATGTCGGCGTGTTTGGCACTGGAAGCCCCCCAACGTGTGGCCGTTTTAGGGCCTGAGGGCACCTTCACAGAGCAAGCCGCGATTGAGTTTTTTGGCAGTGCGGCGAACCTGATTTACTGCGCCAATTTCGACGAGGTGTTCCATGCCACCGCCGCTGGCACAGCGCAGTACGGCGTGGTCGGCATGGAGAACTCCACAGAAGGTGTGGTGGCCCGCTCGCTGGACCTGTTTTTGCGCTCACCGGTGCATGTTGTGGGCGAGGTCAGCCTGTTGATCCGACACAACCTCATGCGCCAAACGAACACCTTGGACGACATCCAAGTGGTGATGGCACACCCTCAGGCCTTGGCACAGTGCCAAGGTTGGCTCTCGCAGCACCTGCCCCATGCGGAGCGGCGCGCGGTGTCCAGCAATGCAGAAGGCGCCCGCTTGGCTGCGGGCAACCCAGCGTGGGCGGCCCTGGCGAGCGACCGTGCCGCAGCGCAATTTGGCCTGCACATCGTCGCCCACGCCATCCAAGATGAGGCCTACAACCGCACTCGCTTCGCTGTGATTTGCCTGCCGCAAACCATGGCCACTCCTCCCGCCTCAGCGAAAGATTGCACCAGCTTGGTGGTCTCTGTGCCCAACCGACCCGGTGCGGTGCATGACCTGCTGGTGCCCCTGAAAAACAACGGCGTGTCAATGACACGGTTCGAGTCTCGACCTGCCAAATCAGGCCAGTGGGAATACTACTTCTACATTGACCTTGATGGTCACGTGACCCAACCCCATGTGGCGGCGGCCTTGAAGGAACTGCAAGGCTTGTGCGCCTTCTACAAAGTTCTGGGCTCTTACCCAGTCACGGAGTAACGGAAGGCAAGCGCATGTTTCAACAATTGGGCTTGATTGGCTGCGGCCTGATGGGTGGGTCATTCGCGCTGGCGTGCAAGCGCGCGGGACTGGTCAAACGCGTGGTGGGGTACAGCAAATCCCCCTCGACCACGGAACGGGCCAAACAACTGGGCGTGATTGACCTGGACGCACCGTCTGCGTTGATGGCCGTGTCGGGCTCGGACTTGGTCTTGGTGGCAGTCCCGGTCGCTGCAACCGAGGCCACACTGAAGGCCATCAAAGGACTGATCACGCCCGACACTTTGGTAATGGACGTGGGCTCCACCAAACGCGATGTGGTTGATGCGGCCAGGCGCGCACTGCGCGATCAAGTGGGCAACTTTGTGCCTGCTCACCCGATTGCGGGCAAAGAAGTGGCTGGGGTAGAACATGCGGACGCCGACCTCTATGTGGGCCGCCAAGTCGTGCTCACACCGATCGAAAAAACGCTGACGCTTCAACTCAAACGGGCCACCGCAGTATGGACCGCGCTGGGCAGCAAAGTCATCACCATGTCGCCTGACGCGCACGATGCCGCGTTTGCAGCGGTCAGTCACCTGCCTCACCTGATTGCTTTTGCATTGGTGAATGCCATCAAGCAGCAAGCCCAAGGGGATGACTACCTGAGCCTTGCCGGGCCAGGGTTTCGGGACTTTTCCCGCATTGCGGCCAGCGACCCCGCCGTCTGGCGCGATATCTTGATCACCAACAAGACCCAGGTGCTGGAACAATCTCGGTTGTTTCGAGAGCAACTACTGGCCCTTGAAAAACTGCTCGCAGCCGAAGACGGTGCCGCGCTGACCCAAATGATTGGCGACGCCAGTGCTGTGCGCTCCGCCTGGCGCATGACCGCTGACACAGCACCGCGTTGAACACGCGCCTTGACCCAACCGACCTCACCGATGTACTCGACTGATTTTCTCGACGTGCCATCCCTGCTCACGGCAGGTGGCACCGTCTCGCTTCCTGGTTCTAAGAGCATCTCTAACCGCGTTTTGCTGTTGTCCGCCTTGTGCTCGGGCACAACCGAGGTCAATGACCTGCTGGACTCAGACGACACACGGGTCATGCTTGAAGCGCTGAGGCAATTGGGCTGTGGCGTTGAGTTGAACGGTCGGAACGCCAACATCACAGGCTTGGGCGGCCTGCCGCCGCAGGCATCGTTGAAACTGTTCATGGGCAATGCTGGTACGGCCATGCGACCATTGACGGCGGCACTGGCCATGTTGGGGGGGGTGTATGAGCTGAGTGGTGTGCCACGCATGCACGAACGACCCATCGGCGATCTGGTGGACGCCTTGCGGCAGCTGGGTTGCTCGGTCGATTACATCGGACAGCAGGGCTTTCCCCCTTTGAGACTGGGTGGCCTCAGTGGCGTGCCATCGCTGAAGCTCGAACAAGCCATTCAGGTCCGGGGCGATGTGTCAAGCCAGTTCTTGACAGCCCTGTTGATGGCCCTGCCATTGGCGACCAACGGGGCGCATGGCATGGTCCCACAGCCCATTGTGATCGAGGTGGTGGGCGAGTTGATCTCCAAACCTTACATCGACATCACCCTGCAACTGCTGGCCCGCTACGGGATTGCCGTTCAGCGCGAAGGCTGGTCCCGCTTCACCATCCCAGCAGGCAGCCGTTACCAGTCACCGGGTCGTATCCATGTGGAAGCAGATGCGTCGTCAGCCAGCTATTTCATCGCACTGGGTGCCATTGCCAGCGCGACACCTGGTCACACCGGCATCCGCATCGAGGGTGTGGGAGCAGACTCCATCCAAGGTGATATTCGGTTCATAGAAGCAGCCCGATTGATGGGTGCTGAGGTCCAGAGTGGCCCGAATTGGTTGCACGTGTCTCGCGATGCTCGAACCCTGGCCACGGGGTACTTGCAGGCCATCGATTTGGATTGCAACCACATT